>CAZBDD010000451.1:0-1505 GCA_964490475.1 uncultured Desulfovibrionaceae bacterium | reverse complement strand
CATTGATCGAATGGAAAAATGCCCAGCTATGCCATTCTCGTATTTTGCTCTGGTCACATGACCTTTACCCACAAGCATTACGTCCTTTGGTTGATGCCCCTGCAATTTTATATTGTCGAGGGGATATTTCTTTACTATCTGCACCTTGTGTTGCCATTGTGGGTTCACGTCGATGTAGTAGTGAGGGAGTAAAGGTAGCCGGAGATATAGCACGCGATTTATCTAAAGCTGGCATAAGCATTGTGTCCGGCATGGCTCAAGGCATTGATAGGGTGGCGCACACAGCGGCACTTGAACACGTAGGCAAGAGCATTGGAGTTCTTGGCACAGGTATTGATGTAGTCTATCCTCAACATAATAAAGATATTTATGTAAAACTTGGTCAGCAGGGACTTTTACTGTCAGAATTTGCACCTAAAACTGAACCCATGGCAAATAATTTTCCTATTCGTAATAGACTTGTCAGTGGGCTTTGCCTTGGCGTTTTAGTAGTGGAAGGAACGTTACATAGCGGCAGTCTGATTACAGCACGTCTTGCTTTAGAACAAAATAGAGAGGTTTATGCCATACCAGGAGCAACCACTGCAGATATTTCGCGTGGCTGTCAAGAGCTTATTCGTCAAGGGGCTAAAGCTGTTTTTAACAGTGAAGATATCCTTTATGATTTAGCAGCATTACTTCAAGAATTTCCTCAAAAAATTTCTTTGGTTTCAGATAAGGATGTATGTCCGCATAGCGCACAAGATCAAACAAATTTGAAAAAAAATGCCTTAGAAAATTCTGCACTGTTCAACAAAAAAAATAAAAAAAACACTATTGAAAATAAAAAAAGTACCGATATGACTTATGTGGATAAGTGCAGCGCTGTGCAAAGTAAGAACATATCAGAAGCGATTTTTGCAGAACTTTCACTCCAAGAACGTGTATATGTTCAAGAAATCCTAGCCTTATTACATAGCAAAGGGGAGTGTTATTTAGACACTCTTTGCCAAGGGCTTAATTTATCAGTAGCTCAGGTAACGACTTTGCTTATTGAAATGGAGCTAGCGCATTTGGTGAAGAAAGTTCCTGGTGGCCGTTATATGGCATTATGCGCTCAAGTTATTACATCTTAAAGTTTTGTTAATTTATGTGCAATTAAACACTTTATTGCAGTTGGTAGTTATATATTGAAATGTTAAAATTTTTTTGCTTTTTTTTATGTAAATATTTGCTGGATGTTTGTTTTTAATTGTGCTAGGTAGTGCATTGTTGTTGCTTTGGTATTGCTGATGTAACGTCTTTTTTAATATCAAAAAATACGTGTGGAGTTTGTCGCATATCAAGCGTTGAATAATAGTGAGTATTTGTTTGCTCTTTGGTTCACTTGATTTGAAAGTGCTTGTTAAACAAAGTACTTTTGAATGTTTTTGTAGTTTTTACAGGCTATGTGAATACTATAAAGAACATATCTTAACAAATTATTATGGGCTAACATTTCAAAAAAGATTAGTTTTATGCAAGAG
>CAZBDD010000450.1:0-1509 GCA_964490475.1 uncultured Desulfovibrionaceae bacterium | reverse complement strand
TGCCGGACAAGACAAGGCTAATCCTTTGGCCACTATTTTGTCCGCTGCCATGATGTTGCGTTTGGCATTTGATGCGCCAGCCGAAGCTGAAGCCGTGGAAAATGCCGTGCGAAAAACCCTACAGCAAGGGTATCGCACTGGCGACATTATGGAAGAAGGCAAAGAGTACGTGGGTACCAAACGTATGGGACAATTGGTTGTAGCTAATATATAGCAAATGATAAGTATTTTTTCTGGGGGAAGCTTTTGCTGCGTCAAAATCTTTCCCCCAGACCCCCTTCAAAACGCGCTTATCGGCCTGTTGTTAAAATCTATTTTGTACAATCCTCTTAAAACTATCCTTCATTCATCTATCCCTTACCAGCCTGTTGAAAAAGTCTGCCGCGAAAATTATTTTGAAAAAATGCCTATTTTAGCGTCTGAACACAGGCTGTTCAAAAAGTGTAAGATACAAGGAAGGCGAAGTTTTTTTGCGGAGGAAGTGTATATAAACATACATGACCGGAGCAAAAAACGAGTCTGACGAAGTAGATTGCACTTTTTCAACAGTCTGTTACAAGAGGGATCCCTGAGTTTCTATCACACTGTAATTTTCTCTTTGTGTAATAATAGCGTTTTGTGGTAGCTCTCCTATAAGCACAGGAGAGTTTGGGTTGTGCTGACGCATATTTTGTGCATTGCTTGTAATGTTTTGTAATGCATAACAATAATTACAGCCATTGGCACAACAATTATATGTGCCCACCTCTATACTTTCCATACAAGCGCAAGCAGGTCTTTGATTCTTGTCCCTGCGTAATACGGTTTTTTTACCTAAAATTTGCTCGATAATGTTTTTATCAATACAAGAAGATTTTTCTATGCCATAACTGGAAAAGTTGTGCTCTTCAGCACAAGTAAAAAGTAAAAAATCGTATTTATGGGCAATACGTGCTAAGGATTCTGCTAAAATATGCATATTTTCTATGGATATAGTGTGAATTGACTGTTGCCCCAGTCGCGTCATTAAATTTTTGTAAATATCTACAAAACTGATTACACATCTTTGTGTAAAGCCGTGAAGCATTTTTGCCATGGAACGAAAAGCTTGTTGATGGTATTCTATGGTAAAAGTATTGTTTAAAATTATAGGGTCATAGCGCCAGACCATTCTGTGTGCCCCCAAGGTGTTGCTTAATTCTTTAAATGCTTGAATAAGTAAGAGTTTGTCGGGTAAATGAGCCTCGACGCTTCTATTATAGGGGGTTATGGTGAATTGAAAGTAGGATGCATAGCCTAGGCTTTCTATGTGTTTAAGGTGCGGCAAAAAGGGGAGAGGGTTTTTTGTCCAAAAAACGATGCAGTCCACAGCTTGAGGTCGTAAGTCTACTTTATAATAGCGTTGTTTATTATAAGGATTGGGTACAAAAATATGGCCTCTGTGTAAGGAATTAACAAACCATTGTCCATAATACGAGGGAATATCGGTTCTTCTGCTAGCGCTTATAATCATAGTGGAATTAATAAATA
>CAZBDD010000449.1:0-1511 GCA_964490475.1 uncultured Desulfovibrionaceae bacterium | reverse complement strand
TCTTGCATATCTTGGTGATAATCCAAATGATTTTCCGTAATATTCAAAAGCATAGCCACATGAGGTGCAAAACTATTGCAGCCCTGTAATTGAAAAGAAGAAACTTCCAGCACAAGAATCTGAACTTTGCGCCCATTTTGCTCTCTTTCAAGAATATATTCACTGAGGGGTGTGCCTATATTTCCACCTAAAAACACTGTTTTCCCTGTCTCTTGCAACATGGCGGCCGCCAAGGACACAGTAGTTGTTTTACCGCTAGTTCCTGTAACGGCTAAAATACGCTCTTCTTGTACATAGCGCGAAGCCAATTCCATTTCTGCAAGCACTTGCGTATTGTGTGTGGCGGGCATCAAGCGCATAACATGAGCCATGGCAATGCCGGGGCTAGGAATAATATACTCTTGCCCCATAAAATATTCTGTCTGCATAGAGCCTTGAATTACTTTTACCCCAAGAGCTTTCATTTCTTCTGCTACGCTGTTTGAGAGTTCTGCGCTTTCTAGCAAAGTCACTTGCAAGCCCATAAAGGCCAAAAGACGCACCGCCGCCAAACCAGATTTACCGGCACCGATGATGAGAGCCTTTTGCCCTGTTTGGGGCACAGCGCCCTGTATGTCTGCATGCTTTGCGTGCATAAATAATCCTTATTAACGTAGCTTTAAAACAGAAAGTGCCACAAAACCCAAAAGTACTGACGTTATCCAAAAGCGGATAATGATTTTTGACTCGGGAATACCCTTGAGCTCGTAATGATGATGCAAAGGAGCCATGCGGAAAATGCGTTTTCCACCACTCCATTTAAAATACCCCACCTGCAAAATGACCGATAAGGTTTCGATAACAAAAAGTCCGCCCACCAAGGCCAAGAGTAATTCTTGTTTACAGAGTATGGCTAAAAAACCTAAACCGCCGCCAATACTTAAAGAACCCACATCGCCCATGAAAACCTGAGCAGGATACGCATTGTACCATAAAAAGCCTAAGCCTGCCCCCACAAGTGCGGCAGAAAATACCGTTACCTCTCCCATACCTGCCATATAAGGAACAAGTAAGTATTCGGAGAATTTTAAGTTTCCTGTCACATAAATAAATACAGAAAGCACCGCCGCCGCCACAATGGTGGGCCCAATGGCAAGGCCATCCAATCCATCGGTAAGGTTTACTCCATTAGACGCTCCTACCATGACTACAATGGCAAAAGGTATATAAAACCAACCTAAATCAGGATTAATATCTTTGAAAAAAGGAACAGACAATGTGGTGGCAAAATCTTTTTGCATAACCAATATGCTCACGGCAATGCCAGCCACAAGCACTTGCCCCAAAACCTTGGTTAAAGGGCGTATGCCTTTATTATTCTTGGCACGAATTTTTATATAATCATCTGCAAAACCCACAAGACCAAAGCCTAAAAATACAAAAAGCACCAACCAGAAATATATATTGCTCAAGTCGCCCCACAATAGAGAGCTGACAGTTAAACTAAAAATAATAAGCAAGCCACCCATGGT
>CAZBDD010000448.1:0-1513 GCA_964490475.1 uncultured Desulfovibrionaceae bacterium | reverse complement strand
TTGGCGGTCAATCGTGCATCGGCATTGCTTTCGCGCAATAACAAACGATGTTCGGCTCGAGAAGTAAACATGCGATAAGGCTCTAAAGTTCCAAGAGTGACCAAATCATCAATAAGTACAGCCATATAGGCTTCTTCCCGCCCCAGAATAAATGGTGGTAATTCACGAATTTTATTAGAAATATTCAATGCAGCCCATAAACCTTGTGCAGCGGCCTCTTCATAACCAGAAGTGCCATTAATCTGCCCTGCCAACCAAAGGTGCGGCACTTTACGCGTTTCTAAAGTGGGATGCAATTGTACAGGATTTACATAATCGTATTCAATGGCATAGCCTGGGCGCAACATATGGGCTTGTTCAAGGCCGGGGATGGTGGCCAACAAGCCCAATTGCACATCCAGCGGCAAAGAAGTAGACACGCCATTCACATAGCATTCTGCACTTTCATAGCCTTCTGGCTCAATAAACACTTGATGTCTTTCTCTATCGGGAAAGCGAGCAATTTTATCTTCAATGGAGGGACAATAGCGCGCCCCCGTACCTTCAATAACACCAGTAAATAAAGGAGAACGATCAAAGCCCGTGCGTATCATGGCATGAGTATCAGCATTGGTCCATGTAATGTAGCAAGAAACTTGCGGTAAGGGAGGACGCGGCCCATGAAAACTAAAGCCTTCAAAGGTTTCGGCTTGAGTGTCATCCCCTTCTTGCTCTTCCATTTTAGAAAAATCAATGGAAGTGCGCAAAAGACGTGGAGTGGTGCCTGTTTTTAAACGCCCCGTTTCTAGACCAAGCTCCTGCAAAGATTGTGTTAATTGCGTGGCTGGGGCATCACCCAAACGACCACCGCTTTGGTGTGTCATACCAATATGTATGCGCCCACACAAAAAAGTTCCTGTGGTTAAAAGCACATGCTGTGCTTGAAAAGAACGCCCCAAGGCCGTGAGCACGCCACACACCTTGCCATCTTCTTGCAGAAGATTTTCCACAGTATCTTGCCATACATGTAAATGTGGTTCATTAAAAATACTTTGTTTTACCGCATGAATATAGGCATCTCTATCCATTTGCGCACGAGTAGCGCGCACAGCAGGGCCTTTGCTCATATTTAAAATGCGAAATTGCACGCCGGCGGCATCGGCCCAAAGCCCCATCATGCCACCCAATGCGTCAATTTCGCGCACCATATGCCCCTTAGCCAAGCCGCCTATGGCTGGATTACAAGAAAGGTGTCCTATGCGATCTATATTGCCTGTGATTAAGAGTGTTTTATGCCCCAAACGAGCTAAGGCCATGGCGGCCTCACAACCAGCATGTCCTGCTCCCACCACAATAACATCATACAAAGTATTCATAATTTTCCATACACTTTAAAGGAAACGCGGGCTTCACCAAAGTTCCTAAACTTTTATGCAATTCCTCGCACAAAGACTTCTCAGGCCGTTGAAAAGTGCCTATAAAATAAAAACGCAGACGCCTCAGGTAAAATACACTGCGGAGCCTGCGTTTTTTT
>CAZBDD010000447.1:0-1528 GCA_964490475.1 uncultured Desulfovibrionaceae bacterium | reverse complement strand
CATACAATACGATTCTTTGGCAGATTTGGTGGCCTTTGGTGTAGCACCTTCCATTATCATGTGGCATTGGCATTTGCAAAGCTATGGCCGCTTAGGCTTAGCGGTATGTTTTATTTTTACAGCTTGCGCAGCCTTACGTTTAGCCCGCTTTAATGTTTCCACCGCCGTAACTAACAAGAAATTTTTTATAGGTTTACCTTCGCCAGCGGCGGGGTGTTCTGCGGTGAGTTTTATCTTTTTTGCAGGTTTTATTCCTGAATCCATTGCCGGCGCGTTGCCTCCTGTGGCATTGGTATTAACTTTATTATTAGGTATTTTAATGGTGAGTAGAGTAAGGTATTATTCTTTTAAAGAGTATGCTTTCTTACGCGCTCATCCTTTTAGTTCTATGGTTACAGCTATACTTCTTTTTGCACTTTTGGTTTCTAGACCAAAATTGTTAGGATTTGTGGTAGCCATGGTCTATATTCTGGTTGGTCTTATTTATACCTACATTGTCCTTCCTCGTCGTAATCGTGAGCTACTACGCGGTCTATCGCTACAAGATGACTAAAGATATGTCATGAGCTCCTACGGTTTTCCTGTGTTTTTTCCCACCACATTACTCCATAAAGAGCTCAAGGCTGCGCTCTGTGGTGTATTTTTTTACCCGCTACAGGATATGAAGAAGGTATAGAATTTATAATCGGCATATTGCCAAAGAGAAAATAAGGAAAAAGCATGAGTAATCGAATTTACTTTTTTGATACCACTTTGCGCGATGGGGAACAATCCCCAGGGGCAACCATGAACCTTGCCGAAAAATTGCGCCTTGCCCGTCAATTGGAAATTGTGGGTGTAGATATTATTGAAGCGGGTTTTCCTGCCGCTAGTCAAGGCGATTTTGAAGCTGTTCAAGCCATTGCCTCACAAACGCGCATGGTGCAGGTGGCAGGCTTGTGCCGTTCCATGAAGGCCGATATTGACCGCTGCTGGGATGCCATTAAAGAGGCTGAACAACCGCGCATTCATACTTTCTTGTCCACGTCTGATTTGCATATGAAGCATAAATTGCGCAAAACCCCCGATGAAGTTCTTGCCATGTCTGTGGCTGCAGTAAAGCATGCCGCTTCCTACACTTCCAATGTGGAATTTTCTTGCGAAGACGCATCACGTTCCGATAAAGATTTTCTTTGCCGCGTTACAGAAGCTGTCATTAAGGCCGGTGCAAAGGTTGTTAATTTACCTGATACTGTGGGCTATGCCATGCCGGAAGAATATGCAGAGCTTGTGCGCTATGTTATAGAAAATACCCCCAATAGTGATAAAGCCATCTTTAGTGTGCATGCCCACAATGACTTGGGTGTGGGGGTGGCTAGTACCTTGGCTGCTTTACGCGCCGGGGCACGGCAGGTAGAAGTCACTCTTTCCGGTATTGGAGAGCGTGCGGGTAATGCCTCTCTTGAAGAAATTGCCATGGCTTTACGTGTGCGCAAAGATTATTATGGTTTTGAATGCAATATTAATACAGAAAAATTGTATCCTGCTT
>CAZBDD010000446.1:0-1575 GCA_964490475.1 uncultured Desulfovibrionaceae bacterium | reverse complement strand
GATCTCCGCCATGTTTTGCATCACGCGGGGGCTCAATGGTAATTTTTTCAGGAAAGGTAAGCCCCATTTCCTGCACAATATCCTGCAAAGCTTTACGAACAGCTTGTATAGCATCCATATATATATCCTTAAAATTCTACTTCTTGATCAAAGTTTGTTACACAGGCTGTGCGCGGGCCCTCTACGCCAAGTGGCGCAAGGCAAGGACTCACCATTTTAGAAAGCACCGCCTTGGGTCCCACTTCCAAATAGGCCTCAACACCGTTTTCATGCTGTTGCTGCATAGTTTCAATCCACTGCACTGAAGAGGTCATTTGAGCCACCATGCATTGGCACAACAGCTCTGCGTCTTGCACTGCCTTGCCATGAACATTACAATATACGGGTATAATAGGCTTTTTCCAGTCAGCTTTTTGTAATACAGGGGTAAGCTCTTGTGCGGCTTCGCTCATGAGTGGGCTATGAAAAGCACCGCTTACTTTCAGCGCTATACCACGGCCTTTTCTTTCTTTGGCCGCGGCAAGAGCCAGTTCCATAGAGTTCTTTGTACCGCTAAGCACAAATTGCCCCGGAGTATTATAATTTGCGATGCGTAATAACTCACCGCTTTGCTCTGCGCATTCTTCCACCAGTTCTTGCACGTGGATGAGATCTAATTTTAAAATAGCGGCCATGGCACCAACACCATGAGGGTCGGCCTCAGCCATAAGACGCCCACGCAACGTAACTAATTCTAAAATTTTCTCAAAAGAAAGAACTTTAGCGGCTCCAAGACTAGCATACTCACCAAGACTATGCCCTGCTGTACAGGAAGGGCTAAAGCGTGAAGCCACGGCTTGCCAAAGAGCCAAGTTGACCACTGTTAAGGCCGGCTGTAAGGCCTTAGTATCACTCATGGCAAGGTCATCGCCTTCCCAATAGATTTCACGCAAAGGTAACTTACTTATATTTTCAGCTTTTTTCCATAAATCCATGGCATCAGCACTGTGTTCGGCAAGGGCGCGGCCCATACCCAATTCTTGGGCACCTTGGCCAGGAAAAAGAAGAGCGAAATTTAACATAATGAATAACTCCCAAAAAATAATGCGGTACTATATGTTAGAGTGACTGAACATGCAAGCCTTGCTAGATAAACGAAATAGAAAATCAAAATCAAAAAAAAATTTCATGCTGAAAACGTACTTTTATACTACTTTTATTGTAAAATAATATAATTATAAATACTAATACCATAAATTTTTCAGAAATACCGTCTTTTTTCTATGCTTTCTTACATAAAAATTCTTGACAAAAGCCAAGCCCTTTTATATTAGTAAGAAGTCTTATTAGCAATAATTCTTATTTTAGACCTTTTATTTAGGAGGATTACATGATTCAGATTGGTAACTATGCTCCAGATTTTGCTGCTAAAGCATACCAAAACGGAGAATTTAAAGACGTATCATTACAAGACTATCGCGGAAAGTGGGTATTTTTATTCTTTTACCCCGGCGACTTTACCTTTGTTTGAGTAACCGAAATTGCTGCAGTTGCAGCAAAAATTGATGGTTTCGAAAAGCTTGGCGTTCAAGTTTT
>CAZBDD010000445.1:0-1579 GCA_964490475.1 uncultured Desulfovibrionaceae bacterium | reverse complement strand
AAATTCTGTTTGACATATTCAAATAAAATTTCCGCCCTTGGAGAAAGTGCATGAGCGATTATAAAAAAACCTTAAACCTTCCTGATACCCGTTTTCCCATGAAGGCTAATCTTGTACAACGTGAACCCGAAGCGCTGAAGCGTTGGGAACAGATGAAAGCCTATGACCTTATGGTGGAAGCTTCCGGCTCTCAAGGTCAATATGTCTTGCACGATGGCCCTCCTTATGCCAATGGCCATATACATATGGGCACAGCATTAAATAAAATTCTCAAAGACATCATTATAAAATCTAAAAATATGCAAGGCTTTGCCGCGAAGTATGTTCCCGGTTGGGACTGTCATGGTTTGCCTATTGAGCTTAAGGTAGAGCATGAGCTAGGCGAGAAGAAAAAAGAACTTCCTGCACATGTGGTGCGTAAAGCCTGTCGTAAATATGCAGAAAAGTGGATAAATACTCAACGCAAAGAATTTAAGCGTTTGGGCGTTTTTGGTGTATGGGATAAGCCTTACATGAGTATGGATCCTGCCTATGAATCAGCAACGGCACATGCCTTGGCTGATGTGTCGGCCACTGGCAATCTAGCCCGTAGCAAAAAGCCCATTTATTGGTGCTGTTCATGCCATACAGCCCTTGCCGAGGCAGAGGTGGAATATTATGACCACACTTCGCCGTCTATCTTTGTACGCTTTCCTTTACAAGATAAAGGCTTGGAAAAAATTTTCCCACAAAGTGCAGGTAAGGAAAATTATATAGTTATTTGGACGACGACTCCATGGACTTTGCCTGATAATATGGGCGTTTGTTTACATCCAGAGTTTACTTATGCTTTGGTAGCCGTAGAGGGTACGCATTACATTATGGCCGAAGAATTGGTAAAGGGCTGTGCAGAAAGTTTTGGCTGGCAAGACTATACCGTGGTAGCCACCGCAAATGGACAAGCCTTTGAAGGTTTGCAAGCTACGCATCCTTTTTATAATCGCCCGTCGCAAGTGGTACTTGGGGAACATGTTACCCTTGATGCCGGCACAGGTTGCGTACATACAGCGCCCGGCCATGGACGCGAAGACTATGAGGTGGGCTTAAAATACGGCCTTGAAATTTATTCGCCTTTAGATGACGCTGGCCGTTTTTTGGACAGTGTAGAATTTTTTGCCGGCAGTACTGTTTTTGAGGCTAACCCTCAAGTGATAGAAAAATTGGAAGAAGTGGGAAATCTTTTAGCCAAAGATAAAATTAAGCACTCCTATCCTCATTGCTGGCGCTGCAAAAAGCCTGTGATTTTTCGTGCTACTACGCAATGGTTTATTGGCATGGAAAAAAATGCTTTGCGTCAAAAATCTTTGCAGGCCATTCGTGAAAAAGTACAATGGATTCCCACGTGGGGCGAAGAGCGCATTTATAATATGATTGAAGCGCGCCCAGATTGGTGTATTTCTCGTCAGCGTCAATGGGGTGTGCCCATTGTAGCCTTGCTGTGCGAAGCTTGCGGCGAAGCTTGGAACGATGCCGAATGGATGCACAGTATGGCAGAACGTTTTGCCAGTCATGCCACAGGTTGTGATTATTGGTATGAAAG
>CAZBDD010000444.1:0-1585 GCA_964490475.1 uncultured Desulfovibrionaceae bacterium | reverse complement strand
CTCTTTTAAAAGTTGAAGTAAAAGATAAAAAGTTACCTTTCTTAACCTTTGCTGATTCTGATAAAGCCCGTGTGGGTGAATGGGTGCTTGCCATTGGTAACCCCTTTGGTCTTGAACACACAGTAACTTCTGGTATTCTTTCTGCAAAAGGACGCAATATTAACTCCGGCCCCTTTGATAACTATTTACAAACCGATGCTTCTATTAACCCCGGAAATAGCGGCGGCCCTTTACTCAATATGGATGGACAAGTGGTAGGCATTAACACTGCCATTATTGCCAGCGGACAAGGTATCGGCTTTGCCATTCCTAGTTCTATGGCTTCCAATATTGCCGAGCAGTTAAAATCCGGTAAAAAAGTAAGCCGCGGTTGGATGGGTATTAGCATGCAGCCCATTACAGAAAATGACGCAAAAGCATTGGGCTTAGAAAAAACTGTTGGTGCCCTTGTAAGCGAAGTTATGGAAGACGAGCCTGCCGATAGGGCTGGTTTAAAAGCCGGTGACGTGATTATTGCCGTAGATGATAAAAATGTAGAAGACCCTGCTGCTTTACTTCGCGCCATTGCCAGCCAGTCACCAGGAGCTAAAACCAGGGTAACTGTGTGGCGTAATGGAGACAAGAAAGATTTTGTTATCACCCTTGGTGAACGCAACACAAATCATATGACTGGACAAAACAACGGAAATGCCAATAAAGATAAACAAGAAACAGCTAGTCTTGGTGTTTCAGTACGTGCTTTAACACCTGAAGAAGCTAAAGCTGCTAAGGTGGAAAAAGGCCAAGGACTGCTTGTAGCCGAAGTAGCGCAAGGTAAGCCAGCCTCTCAAGCCGGTGTTCGTGTAGGCGATATTATTTTAACAGCAAATATGACCCCAGTAAATGATGCTAAAGTTCTTGCAGGTATCATTCAAAGTGTCACAAAACGTGGCGCGGTTATGTTACAAATTCAGCGTAATGGAAAGGTGCATTTTGTGGCAGTACCTTTAAGCCCTGAAAAATAAGTAATCTAAAACAACTAAAATATAAGGGGAAGTGTGTAAAACGCTTCCCCTTAATTATTATATTTAATTTGCCTTATAAAAATCTATACCTGTGCACAATTACAAATGCGTGGATTGCTTCTTTGCTAAACTCCTCGCAATTGACTTGGTATTACAACAGAAATCATTTTTAAGAACGAGTTAACACCAAAGCAATGCTGTGCAAAGCAGCGCTATGTTCTTCAGTACGTCCTAATTCCCAAGAGTATTTTTCCCACCCTAAAGAATGCGCTATTTCTTTGGCTATCTTTTCAGTATTAATTAAAGGATGCCGTTGAAACACTTGTGGTAAGCCGTAGGTAACGCTGCATACAAGGCATTTATTGGGGCGTTGGTGCAATTCAAAAGCAAGGCTTGCGCTATTTTCCTTTATTTCACGAGCAACAAGTTTAATGTCATAGGCACCTTCTTCTGCATCGCCGTATAATGCTTCAAAGAAATCATTACTACGCTCCAGAGGCAATAAGGTGTCGAGCATTTCTTGCGTGATAGAACTTACTGTCATGACTGTGATAATCCTTGGTTAAAAAGTGAATACAACG
>CAZBDD010000443.1:0-1587 GCA_964490475.1 uncultured Desulfovibrionaceae bacterium | reverse complement strand
CCAACGGGCGCCGAAGGCGTTTGCGTTTGCGAAGAATGAGCAATTACGCAAATGGCCAGCAAAGCATTCATGTATTTCACCATTTTCAGAGGTCTTTTCTTTGGTTGCTCCAAAAACTTGAAAATTTAACTTGGCGATGCCCATACCGATATAATAAGCTGACTTCATGACCCGCTCCTATTTTCGTGTTTATATTAATTACAAACACTTTGGCACATAGATGCCGGTGCGACAAGTTCGCCAAGGGGCGGGTCTATCTCATCTCAATGTGATATTATACGGAAGCACGCTTCAATAAAGCCACTACCCACTGGCAGCATTGCTCAAGATGTTCTACGCTAATAAATTCATCCGTGGTATGCACTTTGGACATGCCGGTTCCTAAAGGTACTGTGGGCACTCCGTAGGTATTAAAATTATTAGCATCGCTTCCGCCGCCAGTTGCTTGAATGACTACAGGAAGGCCCAAACTTTCAGCTGCTTCTTTGGCAAGAACAATGGCGGGTATAGTGGGTTCTAATTTAAAAGAACCGTAGCTTTTATGTGTATCAATTTGGATTTGTGCGTTATTTTCTGTAGCTGTACTTTCAAAAGCATGCACAATTTCCTTGGTTATGGCTTCTAACGAGGTTGCTTGTAAACTGCGAGCTTCGCATACCACTTCGGCATAATCAGCCACAATATTGGTGGCACTGCCACCTTTTATGGTTCCTACATTGGCTGTGGTTTCATGATCTTTTCTGCCTTGAGGAAATTTTTGTAAGGCTTTGGCTGCAACCACAATGGCATTGACTCCTGTCTCTGGGGCTAAACCAGCATGGGCGGCCTTACCGCTAATTTTTACGGTGAATTTATTAATACCCGGAGCTGCGTTAATAATAGTACCAGGGGCACCTCCAGAATCTAGTACATAACCAAAATCTGCTTTGATTTTGCTTTTATCCATATTTCTAGAGCCATTAACACCACTTTCTTCTGCCACGGTAAAAATCACTTGAATATTACACAAAGGGACGTTTTCTTCTTTTAGGCGGCGAAGACCTTCTAAAATTGCAATGACGCCCGACTTATCATCGCCCCCAAGAATGGTATCTCCTTTAGAGGTGATAATGCCATCTATAACCTGTGGCTCAATGCCATGACATGGAGGCACGCAATCCATATGCGCACTGAGCATAAGGGTAGGTAGGCTATCTGCATGTGGCGCCGTTCCGGCGAGGTAGCCAAACATATTATTGGTGGTACCCCCAATGGCGGCTGCGGCATTGTCTTCGCTAATGTCATCAAATCCTAGCTCCTGCAGTTTGCTTCGTAATAGAGCAGCAATTTTCTCTTCTCCCCTTGTGGGGCTGTCAACGGTAATAAGTTCAAAAAAACCTTGTAAGAGCCGTTCTTGTGGGGTCATATGGCCTCCGAAAATATTTTGTTTATCAAGACTCCTGCACAATTCATTGTGCGGAAGCTTTTGGAGCATTAAGTTTTATTTTGCATTTATGCTCAAAATTTATTTAAAAAATAATTGTGCAGAATCCTTTTATCAGTTAACAGCCCGCTTGATATAATACAAGAAATTATTTTATGCGAAAA
>CAZBDD010000442.1:0-1590 GCA_964490475.1 uncultured Desulfovibrionaceae bacterium | reverse complement strand
GGTTTTGCCATATACGAAACAAAAATGGGTTTTTTCAAAGTAGCCTATGAAGATGATTATATTATCTATTTAAAAAAGCTCCATACTGAAAGCATAGATGATTTTGGAATAAAAACGCCGCTAACAGATAAAACCTGTGTGCAATTGTGCGAATATTTGGAAGGAGAACGGAAAATATTTGATATCCCCTATAAGCTTGTGGGGACAGAATTTCAAAAGAAAGTATGGCATGCTCTTTGTGATATACCTTATGGGCACGTGCGCAGCTATAAAGATATCGCCATTGCTGTGGGAAATCCTAAAGCTTGTCGCGCCGTGGGCATGGCCAACAATAAAAATCCCATGACTGTCATTGTTCCTTGCCATAGAGTTATTGGTGCCTCGGGAAAATTAGTGGGCTATGCAGGAGGGCTTGAAATGAAACAATACCTTCTTGCCATGGAGGCAAGGCTGGTATGAGTAAATATGTTGTGCTGTTTGAGGTTAAGCCCAGCAAAGAAGGAAAGGTAAAATATTTAGAACTGGCTGCTATGCTTAAACCTATGCTAGAAGGTTTTGAAGGTTTTTTAGGTATGGAGCGATTTCAAAGCCTTATAGATTCAGATAAAGTGCTTTCCATGAATATGTGGGAAAGTGAAGCTGCCATGACTGCTTGGAGAAATATAACTAAGCACAGAATGAGCCAACTTGCTGGCAAGACAAATCTTTTTGAGAATTATAAGATAACTGTACTTTCTGTGATAGAGTAGCGCCATATTGACATATACAATTTGTTACAAAAAATGTTATATGCTGTTTGTTTTGACATGAAATTGCAATGTTTTCATAAAAAAGTTGTAAAATTCTTTTTTTATTAAATTCTCAAATAATTAAGCTACAAGAAGAAATAGCTTTGCCTCATTCTCTACGTTGGTGATAGAGGTTTGTATTTGTATTTATATATAAAACAGATAGATAAAGAAAGATAGCTCTGTGTGAGATGCGTACTGTTTCTATACATTTTCCGGTGTCGAGATTGACAAATACTATGCTTTTGCTAGTATCTAACAAGACAGCTTAACACGATGTATAATATTTTTTACATTTTGTTGGGCAGGTAGCAGAGAAATAGATGTTAATCCTGTTTTAAGTTTTTGATGTAATGAAGTTTTGCAAGTATTTTAGGCTTTGTAAGTTTTTGGGAGTTTGTCGTGCAACAGTATGAATTGGCTAAGATTATTATGGATAATCTTAATTTTACGTGTTATATTACAGACTTAGAAAATGGTGACTTGTTATACATCAATAAGCCCTTCGAAGGTGATTTGGCGAGAATTTTTCATCAAGGAAATAGGCATGCCAAAAAATGCTATAAATTCTTAGATGATTGCGAACGTACGTGTATAAGCTGCCAAAGTCTTAATCTTCTTAAAGGTAAAAGAGTTCGCAAAGAAATTTACGATGCCGTCACCAAAAAATATTATACTCAAATAGATACCCTTATTGAGATTAATAATAAAGCTGCAAAGCTTGTGGTCATATATGATCCAGCCCTCACCCATGATGATGTAGAGAGTATAGTGCAAAAATTGACCCTCGAAGAAACGTTGG
>CAZBDD010000441.1:0-1593 GCA_964490475.1 uncultured Desulfovibrionaceae bacterium | reverse complement strand
ATAGATGTATTGTCGTAATCGCAATCATCGATGTTCTTAGCAAAGGCATTTGTTGCAGCTAAAATGGCTAGAGTAATTAGGCCATAAACTATATATTTTTTCTGAAAAAATGTACGCGACATAAGCTCTCCATTGGTTAAAAGGTTACTCTTGAACGTGGCCAATAATAAAGCAAAGTAGTGTTTAGCTTAGAATTTGTTTTAATGGCAACACACAGACTAAAAAAATTAGTACAATATACTTCATAGAAATTCTAAGTTAACAACATAATAAAATAGTAAAAAATAATTGTAAAGAAGTTGTCTTAAACTTTTGGAACTTGCTGGCAAAAAAAAAGAGCAAGCCTCGGTATGAGGCATGCTCTTTTAATTTTATGTAAGATTAAAAAATCTTAATGATTTTTATAATTCAGGGGGTAATTGTTTCAATTGTGCCCAAGAATATACTGGTCCATCCACGCAAACGTATTCACTGCCAATATTACAACGACCGCAAATACCAATGCCGCATTTCATGCGTTTTTCCAAAGTGGTAATGATACTTTCATCGGGGAAGTTCATTTTTTCAAGAGCCTGCACAGTGAATTTAATCATAATAGGCGGGCCGCAAAGTACCACTATGGTTTTCTTGGGGTCAGGGTTGATTTCTGTTAAAATATTGGGGATGAGCCCAACTAGACATTCCCAACCTTCACAGGGGCTGTCAATGGTAAGGTGACAGTCCAAATCAGGGTTGTTTTGCCAGCCTTCTAATTCGTAGCTAAAGGCCATATCCTTGGGGCTACGAGCGCCATACAGTAAGCTTACCTTACCGTAATCTGCCTTATGTTCTAGCACATCAAGCATGATAGTACGGATGGGAGCCATACCAATACCGCCGCCCACAAAGAAAATGTCTTTGCCTTTCCACTCTTCCCTAGGGAAGGGCTTACCGAGGGGGGCGCGTACGCCCACTTTGTCACCGGCAGAAAGCTTGTGCAATGCTTCCGTCACTTCGCCAGTGCGCATGACTGAAAATTGCAAATATTCTTTGTTAGATGGTGGGCTATTGATAACAAAGGTGGATTCACCTGCTCCAAAGAGCGAAAGCTGACCCACTTGTCCGGCCTCAAAAGTAAAATTACGCATAACTTCAGCATCGTCAATGACAACACGGAAGGTCTTGATATTATGAGTTTCTTCCACCACTTCTATGACAGTAGCCACATGGGGCAAATAGGGGTTTGGCCCTAAATTGATGGGAGTAAACGTAGTTTCTTTTTTAGACACCTGAGCTTCTTCCTTTTTAGCTGGCACAGCAGCTTTTTCTTTCACGGCAGGCACTTCGGCGTTTTCTTTTACAACCATTTCTGCGCTCTCTTTTACGACAACTTCGGCTTTTTCTTTTACGGCTGGTGCAGAAGCGCTTTTTACCGCAGGTGCGCGGGCACTTTTTACTGCAGGTGTTGCCGTTTCTTTGACCACAGGCGTCTTAGCTTCTTTTACAGCCGGAGTCACGGCAGAAGCTTTGGCAGGTGGTGCCATTTCGCTTTGAGATATCGCAGACTGCGCCGCCGCAGTCTTCACTTGTTCCGAGCCTTGTACGGTGGCTTGT
>CAZBDD010000440.1:0-1596 GCA_964490475.1 uncultured Desulfovibrionaceae bacterium | reverse complement strand
TAAAATTTGCTTCTCTTTCTGATTGCAAAATATCGCTCACAGGCAAACCTAAGAACCACATGCCAACAGTTTCATTATTAAAAGTTTTTGCAGGCCAATATGCGGCCAAATATTCTGTACCAAGGATGGTGCTTTGCCCAAAATACACTTTGTCCTGCTGTAGCACTTGATTTTCAATAAGTTGATTATTCAACTTTGTGCCTATAATGCGTTTTCCTTGATTATCTTGAATTGTAGTCATTAAACGTGTTGAGTTTTCAAAAAAAGTTACTTGAACACTCAAAAACTTACTCAACCAATCTAGAAATTGCGGTTTTTCTAAAGTATTACCTATAGAAAAAGATCCTATAGTTTTACCATCTTGCCTTATGGGGCTAGATGCTCGCAAGGAAACACTTTCTGCACCCATGACAACACCAGAGTTACTATTTCCTCGTAAAGCGTCTTGAATGCTCTTTTGCTCGCTAATGTTATCGCCTTGCTTGTCAGAATGGCTTCGTATTAACACAACACCCTTTTCGTCTGTAATGGTAACGATATTACCATTACTTTGTTGCATAATACTGTTAGAAATTTTTTTGATTGTAGCTATATCTTTAGTGGCTACAGCAGCAGCAAGACCTTCATATTCTGCAGCCATTTTTGAAAGATGAAGATTTCGATCCTGACTTGCGTGAATAACAGCATCGAAGGAACTTTGCGCCTTTCTAATTGTGTCACTCAAAGTTATTGTTAACGTTTTTGAATAGTTATATACAGAAACAAAGTATACAACACCTGTACTCACAAGTAATAGTACTATTAAGCTTGCAACAAATTTTTGAGTTACTGTTAATCGCATAAAGTTCCTCCCATGTTTTGAAAAGTTATATATTGAAGATTTCTCCCTACTTTGTTATTCAAAAATTATAAATACACGAAAATAAAAAAATGAAGATATGTTGTATTTTAAGACTGTGCACAATTCATTATGCACAGGTTTCATTCTTAGAAAACTCGAGCTACTATTTTAAAAACAAAACTGCCAGAATGTGCGTAAAGCATCCATTCTGGCAGTTTATTATTTATATCCGCTGATCTATATGAATAATTTCATAAATGTTGGGCGAATGCAAACTTTTCTCAGCACACAATCTCCCTACAGATACCTGCATAGTATCCGTTACAGTGACACCTTCTATAAAAAGCTTAGGTATCTTGTGCCAAAGCAGCACGCTCTGCTTTAATTCGTTTTTTCCATGCATACATACGCTCATCGGCTTTTGCTAAAAGATCTCCCATCACCTTGCCTTCTTGTGGGTATGTCACATGCCCAATGCTCGCAGAGATCTTTACTTTTATACCATCGAGAA
This sequence comes from uncultured Desulfovibrionaceae bacterium, assembly GCA_964490475.1. Taxonomy (GTDB): domain Bacteria; phylum Desulfobacterota; class Desulfovibrionia; order Desulfovibrionales; family Desulfovibrionaceae; genus CAYJAD01. The sequence goes on along the minus strand of CAZBDD010000440.1, from coordinate 244 downwards.
AGAATCTTTCGCTGGAAAGGTTTTCAATACGTTTCAAAATACTATCAATAGCTTGTTCATCAAAGCTTTTATTAATTATTATTACAAATTCATCGCCGCCCATACGTGCTACGACTGTGTCATTTTTAAAGTTATGACGTAGTCGTTCCACATATGCTATGAGTAATTTATCACCTACTTCATGACCATGGTTATCATTTACAGGCTTAAAATCATTTAAGTCCAAATAGAAGAGGGAAAAACC
>CAZBDD010000439.1:0-1596 GCA_964490475.1 uncultured Desulfovibrionaceae bacterium | reverse complement strand
TTTGGCGCTAGCAAAAGTTACCCCTTCCCCCCTCAATAAATAAATTACCCAATGTTTTTTAATAAAACACTAGTGCAGAATTTGCTGTTTACGAAAGGCCACATAGGCTTCGCGCATGGCAATATAGGGATCAACAGCAGCTTTTTTTGTAGTTTGATACACTGTTAGCACATCCCCAACATCATTGCCATAAAGGCCAGCCACAACACCGGTAGAAATTTGAGATATGCCCGGATCAAGTAAGAATGTGGGGTCTATAAAAAAGTCCACAAGCGAACCGGTGCCATCACGCAAAGAAGACGGCCCCAAAATAGGCAGAACAAGATAAAAGCCATCCCCTACTCCCCAATGGGCCAAGGTTTGACCAAAATCTTCTCCTTCACGCGTATAGGGCACCACAGTTTTTTTACTCTTAGTAACGTCAATTAAACCACCAAAGCCTACTGTGGTATTAACAATAAAGCGCCCCAACTCTACCCCTGCCAACTTAAATTTGCCCTGCAAAATAGCATTAACAAAACGGCTAGGGAACAAAAAGTTATTTAAGGCATTACTCATGCCTTTTTGCACATCATCGTTGACGATGGCGTCATAAGCATTGTATGCAGGTTTTGCTATATACAAATAAAAGATGTCATTGACGCCAAACCAAAATCTATTCCACGGTTCTAGAGGATCGGCAATACTATGAAGTTTCACAGCATTGTCGCTATAATCATCTAAGCCGTCGGAAGAGTCGCCATAGTCATCAAGACTAGCACCACCAGCACTTTTACCATAAGACTGTCCAAAAGAGCCCTTTAAAGCTGCAGGGTTTACAAAACCCATTTGCCCCACGCTACTTTGATGCGTCGAGACACAGGCTACATTAAAACACAGAAGTAAGCACAGCAGACATGCCGTGCTTACTTTGCTCATATTTTTGAAAGACATCCTATGCCCTTTCCTTATTTTTTATTCTGCACTGCTTGTGTTCTTTCACGAACTCTAGCTGTCAGTTCTTCTGGTGTAGCTTTTTCCATAATACTACTAAATTGGCTACGATAATTTTTTACTAAGCTTACACCTTCAATAAGAACATCATACACACGCCATGCTCCCCCTTTGGGCAACATACGATAGTTAATGGGTACAGATCTTCCATTTTTCAATTTAATAGAAGTTCTCACTTCGGCTCTACTGCCATTGTCACCAGTAATAAGTCCATTATAGCTGATTACTTCGCCATTGTAGCCTTGAAAACTGTCTAAGTAGGTAGCAAAAAGCAATGCGGCAAAGGCATCATTAAAAGCTTGCTGCTGCGCCCCATTAAATTTTTTCCAATGGGCACCCACAGTACGTTTAGAAAACTCACTAAAATCAAAAATGGCGTACACTTCATTTTTAATGGAATTATTCAAGCTTTGTCGTGTGCTAGGATTGGCATAGCCTGGATCTTTTAAATAATTTAAAATGCGTGATACTGATGCTTCCAAAGTTTTTTGTGCATCAGCGGGGTTATTGGCTAAAGCTGTACTTGCAAGCAATACCATACAAAGTAATAAAGGAAAAACATATAAACGACGCATTATACACCTCCAAAGGCAAATTTTGCTA
>CAZBDD010000438.1:0-1608 GCA_964490475.1 uncultured Desulfovibrionaceae bacterium | reverse complement strand
CACTTTTTTTGTGCAAAAAAATCTGTGAGCAGTTGGGCACATTCAGCACTACGAACGCCACCCATATGCCATATTTTGTGATTTAAAAAAAAGCTTTCAAGGCCTTCCATACAGGAACTGATACAACCAGCTTTTTTATCAGCAGCACCGTACACTAGGCCGGTAATACGGCTATGTACTAATGCGCCGGTACACATGAGGCAGGGTTCTAAAGTTACAATGAGTGTGCAGCCATTTAAGCGATAATTACCTAATCTTTGCCCAGCACGACGCAAAGCTAAAATTTCGGCATGCGCTGTGGCATCGTGGCGAGCAATGGTTTCATTGTGGCTTTGTGCAATAATTTCTCCCTGAGCACTTACGATTATAGCTCCCACTGGAACTTCCGGCACAGGGAGCAGGTTTTGTGCCTTTTGTGCCTCTGCCAAGGCCATACCCATGAGAGAATGCCACGTATGCTCGCCTGGTGCCGAGGGCACAGGCCCAGCCAAGGTGAGTGCATGTATATGGTCTGAACTATTGTGGCGTTTTTTCATGATAAAGAATGCTTATTTAAGAGGATTCTGTATATAAAAACCTCTGCGTAAACTGTGCGCAGAGGTTTTTATGATTTTATTTATGGCATACAGCTTTAAACTATAACGCGACGCTTAATAATGGCTACTACTTCATCGGGATCATCGCTGACAATAATGCGGTCTGAAATTTCTTCTTTGGCAATATAGCCATTTTCTACCATGGAATAATTAAGCCAATTAAGAAAACCTTCCCAGTATTTTGAATCGTATAAAATAATGGGGAAAGGACGAATGCGTGCTGTTTGCGCTAAGACAAAGGCTTCGGATAATTCGTCAATGGTACCCATGCCCCCCGGCATAACTACATAACTCATGGCATATTTAACAAACATAAGCTTGCGTATGAAAAAATAGCGAAATTCACAGCCTATTTGCACATAGGGGTTGAAACCTTGCTCATGTGGTAGCTCAATGCCAAGACCAATGGAAGGGCCGCCAGCTAGTGCTGCGCCTTTATTGGCTGCCTCCATAATACCTGGGCCACCACCACTGATGACGCCATAACCATTTTCTACCAGTTTGCGTGCAATGGTCTCTGCAGCTATATAATGAGGGTGATTTTCGGAGGTACGCGCAGAGCCAAAGATGGAAATACAATTCTTATCAATGGTATTTAATTTATCAAAGGCAGTGGCAATTTCAGCAAGAATACGAATAACACGCCAAGATTCTGTACTACTGGAAAGCTCATCAATACGTGTTTGATGTTGTTTCATGTCAATGTCCTTTATTGGGGTAAAATAATTGCTACAAGGTTAAAGCATAGCCATGCACCTTTGGCAACAGAGATAGCAACTTTACAAAAGTAATTTGCAAGACAAATGTAGTATGGCAAGGGAAAAAATGCAAGTGAAAATGGTCTTTTATAACCTTCTAATGTTTTGAGTATTGCAATTGATTCGACAGCTTGCTAGAAAGACCGCTATCAAAAAAAATCATCACTAAAATACCCAATGTAAGACCACTGCATAATCCAAAAAAATGTTGAAACACATGGATGCTTTACTGTCCATTTGCGTAATTGCTCATT
>CAZBDD010000437.1:0-1611 GCA_964490475.1 uncultured Desulfovibrionaceae bacterium | reverse complement strand
TTACCTTCAGACTCGGCAATAAGGGCGGCTCTTTCCCCTTCAGCTTTATTAATTTGCGCTTGGCGTTGCCCTTCAGATTCGGCAATAACGGCTCTCTTCTCTCTTTCGGCGCGCATTTGTTTTTCCATAGCTTGCATCACGCTTTCTGGTGGGGCAATATCACGAATTTCATAGCGCAATACCTTAATTCCCCACGGTGCAGTGGCTTCATTTAAAGCGGCTACCACCTCTTGATTGATGGTTTCTCTTTCTTCAAAAGTGCGGTCAAGTTCGAGTTTACCAATGGAAGAACGTAAAGCCGTTTGCGCCAGCTGAATGGCACCAGATAAGAAATCGTCAATGCCATAGGCAGATTTTTCTGGTGTTGTTACTTGTAAATAAATGACGCCGTCAATATTTACAGATACGTTGTCACGTGTGATACATGTTTGTTGAGGCACATCTAACACTAACTCTTTAAGAATACGCTTATAGGCAATAACATCTAAATAAGGAATAAGAATATGAAAACCCGCATATAAGACCTTATGAAATTTACCCAAGCGTTCTACCACATAAGCTTCTTGGTTGGGAACAATTTGCGCTGATTTATATAGCGAAACAACAACTATGGCCAGCAGTAGTAATAAAATTAAGCTACCGCTGGAAAGCTCATATAGAAAAGAAAATAAAGACTCCATAAAAACTCCTTGGTTTATTTTTGCATTGTCACATGTAATAAAGTGTTGTCACTGCCGTCTTGTCTCTGAACAATAACGATGGTGTTTTGGGCTATAGCAACAGAGGCAGTTGCGCGCCAATAGCTTCCGCCCACAAAAACCTCTCCCTCTTGCTGTGGAGAAATATCTTTTGTAACTTTGGCCTGTGTGCCTGTATAGGCGAAATTTTCTGTGGGGGCATTACGCTGTTTAGCGCTTTGGAAACCTTGAAAAGTTTGCTGCATTTTTTTGCGTAGTAACAGTAAGGAAAGCAGAGTAACAATGATGAAAGCGGCAATTTCTTGTGCGAGGCCGGGGTAAAATTGAGCCATCAACGCAGCACCCCAAGCCCCTAAACCAAAAAAGAGAAGAATAAAAGTGGGCGTAAGAAGTTCAAGTAGAATAAGACATGTGCCCACAAAAAACCATGCTAACATAAAACACTTCCTTTGTTAAAATAAAAATATAATGGTAAATAAACCATAAACGCTTTACTGTATGATGTCTAGAGCACACTCATAGAAATGCTTTTTTGCTATCTTTGTGTATGTGCTTCTTAAAAAATACGCCATAGTGAATTCACGAAAAATGTATATATAAAAAATAAAAATTGTATAAAGATATATTTTTTTGTAAACTATGTTTGCGCAAGTGTAAAGGAGTCATGTATGGGAAAATATAAAAGGCAAGCAAAATATCGTAAAAAATCTTCAAGTAAAAAGAGTATTGGAAATTCCTTGTGGGGGGGGATAACAGGGCTGTTGGGTGTCGTGGTTGCCTTTGTAAAATACATGTTTTCTATTGTTATTCAGTTTGCCATGTTGTTAAGCTTTGCTGTCATTTGTATATTTTTTCTTGTGACAATTCACGACTCTACCGAAGAACTCAGCGCTCTTAGCTCCATCAAAGACAC
>CAZBDD010000436.1:0-1613 GCA_964490475.1 uncultured Desulfovibrionaceae bacterium | reverse complement strand
GTAATTCCTTATGCCCTGCCAATAAAGTAAGCGCATCGGCATCAAAAATGGCTCGTGGACGCTTTTTATGTTTTAGCAGAGCAAAAAGAAAGGCCAAGGCACTCTCCCCCATTCCCATACCGGGTCCCACTGCCAAAGCATCCACCTGTGCCATCTTTTCTGTTAAAGCCGATGGCAAAACGTGTGGCCAGCAATCTTGCTGGTCATTTTTATAAGAGCCATCCCCCAAGGCCAAGGTCATTATATTAGGATTGTGCGCTTTTATTTCAGCACATAGGGCTTGAGGTGCTGCCACCGTTACCAAGCCCGCCCCGCTACGTAAGGCAGCAAGAGCCGTTAAATGCGCCGCTCCTGTTAAGCCTTGAGATCCGGCCAAAACCAGCACATGACCCCATTGCCCCTTATGACTTTGCGGTCTATTTTCTTGTAATAGCTTTCCAATGTATTGCTCTTGAAGTAAACGATAGCTAGGCGCGTATGTCTCTTGTATTTGACGTGGAATACCAATGGACCGTATAAAAAGTTCTCCCATGAAAGATTGCGCTTGCGGTAAAACTTGTGCAGGCTTAGCGGCGGCAAAACATACCGTAGCATGGGCTTGTACAGCTTGTGTATCCGCATTTATGCGCAAAGCATGACAACCACTGGGGATATCTAGCGCAAAAATAAAAGAACGTTCTCTTTGCGCATTAATATAAGAAATATAGCTTGCAAAGAGAGGACGTAAATCACCCTCAAACCCCGTTCCCAATAAGCCGTCTACAATAATAGAAGCATGCTTCCATGCTTCAGGAATGTTTTCTTGCCAAGTTTCTTGCCCTATGAAGATAAATGGCACTGCACAAGCCTTTGCCATAGCAATATGTTCTTGCGTCACACCGTCATAGCTGTCTAACGACTTTGTATGTGCCACTAAAGGCAAAGCACCAAGATCTAGTAAATGCCTTGCTAAACAAGCGGCATCTCCACCATTATTGCCAGGCCCCATAAAAAGCAAAATATGTTTATCTTGCACAAATTGCAGTTTTTGCAGTACCTGCAACGCAGCACGAGCGGCATTTTCCATAAGCATACATTCAGGTATACCCAAGGCCACGGTTTCACTATCCCAGCGGCGCATTTCTTGCGCAGTGGGTAAGGGTAAAGTATGTAAATGAAGTGTCATGACATTTTACTCTTTTTATCAAAAAATCTGATTAATAAGGTAATTTTGACGCAGAGATAAACAAAAAGGCGATGAATACGCTCTAGGTATTCTTTTCTAAAATAACCACAGCCTGCGCAACATCTCGTCCATGGCTTAGGCTTATATGACTATGTGTTACACCAAGTTTTTTTACTATTTCCAGCGCATTTCCATAAAACTTCACTTCCGGAGCTCCATTGGCATTATTAAAAATATGTATATCGTGCAAGCCAATACCTTGACTAAAGCCTGTACCAAGAGCTTTTACCGCGGCTTCCTTGGCAGCAAAGCGTGCCGCTAAGGTATGAGCCTTGATGGGGCCACGCATTTCTAATGCCTCTATTTCTTCAGAAGAGAGCACTTTTTGTACAAAACGTTGCTCAAAGTGCTGCAACAAACGTTTTATACGAGGAATTTCTACTATATC
>CAZBDD010000435.1:0-1637 GCA_964490475.1 uncultured Desulfovibrionaceae bacterium | reverse complement strand
GAAGGGGGTCTGGGGGAAACTTTTTGGCGCAAGCAAAAGTTTCCCCCAGAAAAAGCCATTACTTCGCATTTCTTAGTAATATTTTTTCTTCAATACTTCAGAGACAATAGAAAGAATCGGTAACTCTAATAAAGGCCCCACAATGAGCGAGAGTGCAATGAGTGGCTCTGCAGAAAAGGCAGTAACAGCTATGGCCAAAGCTAATGGAGAATTGCGTGCTAATGTTGTAAAGTGTAAAGAAATTTTTTCTTTATTGCTGAATTTTAAATAGTTTCCCACTATTTGTACTAAAAAATAGGTTATACTAAAAAAACAAATGAGGGGAATAAAAAGTTTTAAAAATAACATATGATTTGTCACGACATTATCACCTTCTGAAGCGAACATGATCAGTACAGCTAAGCAGAGAAAGATAAGCTGTAGATTATCGCTTCTTTCCGTCAAAAAGGTTTGCGCTTTAGGGATTTTTAACAGATTTTTTTTGGCAATCATGGCACAAATGAAAGGAATGAGTAAAACTATCCCAATGCTTTGTAGAATGCTTTCAAATTCTATATTCACAGAGCTTTTGAAAAAGAGCAATAAATATAGCGGCAGAAGAGCCACTTGTAGAAATAAATTTATGGGTAAGATATACATATTTAACTCAACATTGCCGCCACTTAATTTTGTAAACATAAGATACCAATCGGTACAAGGTGTTACAAGTAACATCATAAGTCCTATTCGAATTGCCATAGAGTCTTCGAAGAAGATAATTCCTAAAAAATACGCAACGATTGGTGTGAAGGCAAAATTTATCAAAATACTTGTAAGGGTATATTTTACATTTAAAAATGACTTTTTTAATTGCTGCACATCAATAGATAAAAAAACAATAAAAAGCAAAAGAACTAAAAATAGTTCTACTAAGAAAATAGGTACTTCACCAAAGGGGGTAAATATTCCAAGGAAAAGTCCTACAAGTGCAGAGCTTAAAATCATTACGGGTTGTAGTTTATACATATTCGCTCTCAAAAGTGGCCTTGAAGGTTGAAAAATAAAATTGTAAACAGTTAGCCGCAAAATTGTGCAATTTTCAGGTAAGGAAGTCGAGCTATTTATTTACATTGTTATTTCATGTCCAATGCTTGATGCTTTTTTAATGATTTGATAAAATTTTCGATGATATGTGAACACGCTCTAAAAAAATGATGGATACTTCTTTATGACAAAATCAATTATACTTTTTGAAGTAACTCCCAAGAATACGGGATTGCAAGACACGTTTACACATGTGGAAAAGGTATTGCCTCATGTGGTTAAGGCTCCCGGCTTTATTTCGGCAGAGCCTTTTACAAGCCTTATTCAGCAAGGAAAGTACTGCTTTCTTTGTGTCTTTGAAAGTGAAGAGAGCGCTAGGCAATGCCGCGATGTTATAAGAGCTGAGCAAAATAAGAGGCAAGAAAATTTATTTGAAAATTATACCATAACTGTGGGATCTGTAGTGCGGCAATATACGCATGAAGACAGAAATTATGCACCACAAGATTCCAATGATTTTTTTTAGCATTTTAACCAAGTTTTAGGGGGCATTATGACTGGTTTTGCCATATACGAAACAAAAATGGGTTTTTTCAAAGTAGCCTATGAAGATG
>CAZBDD010000434.1:0-1646 GCA_964490475.1 uncultured Desulfovibrionaceae bacterium | reverse complement strand
TTGCGTTCTGCCGGAGCAAAAGGCGCACAGCTTATCATAAATAAACAGAGCACAAGCACTATGTTTTTGGGTATAGAATTCATAATATTTTTCCTCATACGAAACTAGTATGCAAGAATAGATTCTTTACATAGGCAAAGAACCTATCTGCTATTTATTAAATTTTCCTTAACAGAGCATTAATAGTCTGCTGAAAACAGTTTGTATCAAAAAGCTTCTGATAAAATGTCATTTTTATTGTGTCTCTACAGGTAGTTAAAAAAGTGTTAGATTCTAGGAAGACATTTTTTTGCGACGGGAGTGACACCTAAGCGCTCGATATTCGTAAGGTTCGCTTCTCACCTAACGACTATAAGCCCTTTGGCTTGCTCCCCTGCGGCCTGCTAGCACGTCACAACTTGTAGCTGAAAGTTCATTCTTAACAGTCTGTTAACGTGAAAAAAAGGCAAGATATTCTTGATTACCCTTAGGGCCCAAAATAGCAGACGGCACAATACCGCCATAGTGTAAGCCTAAATTTTCTTGGCAAAAAAGGACTATTTTATCCACGGCTTCTTGACGAATTTCTGGGTCTCGCACAACACCCTTTTGCGTTTGATGGGCACCCACTTCAAATTGTGGTTTAATAAGAGCGAGCACATGCCCCCCCACCTTAAGCCATGTCATACAAGGCGGCAATACCATAGTCAAGGATATAAAGGAGACATCAGCTACAATTAGGTCTACACTTTCTGGAATAAGGCTAGGAGCAGCCGTACGTAAATTAGTTTTTTCCAGATTGATAACACGCGGGTCTTGCCGTAATTTTTCATGCAATTGCCCATGTCCCACATCCACAGCGTACACCTTTGCCGCGCCATGTTGTAGCAAGCAATCGCTAAAGCCTCCCGTGGAAGCTCCTGCATCCAAGCATATAAAATCCTGCACATTAAGCTGAAAGTGTTCCAAGGCTGTAAGAAGCTTGTAGGCACCGCGACTGGCAAAACGCTCTACCCCAGCAAGGTGCAATATTGTGTCCTTGGCATAAGGGTGACCGGGTTTTGTGATTGGTACAGGGGGGTCTCCTACGTAAACTTTACCTGCCATAATATAACGCTTTGCTTGCTCTCGGCTTTCGGCAAGACCTTGTTCAAAAAGCAATTGATCAGCGCGAACTTTTGACGATGACTTAGTATAGGATATGGGCAAAGAAGTCTTTGCTTCTTCATCATAAATTTTATTTTTTTTAGTTATTTTACTTTTCATGGCTTATGCTATATCTTCTTTTACAGGTATCCTCAAGCTTTTAACATCTACTTTCTTCTATAAAAGCACATATGAGAGCATTAAAAACTGTACAGCATATGTATAGTATTTTCTTTACTATCTCTATAAAAAAGCAAAAATAAAAAAATTTTTACGCATTTTTCCCTTGCCAATTATCCAGAAAGGGTATAGATAATTTTCCCCTTTACTATGCGAGGTAAGAAAAATGAAAAAAGATATTCATCCCAAAACCTACAAAGCCAAAATCACTTGCGCTTGTGGTAATGAAGAACAATTGCTCACCACCAAAGGCGAGCAAATCTCTGTGGAAGTATGTTCCGCATGCCATCCCTATTATACTGGGAAACAACGCTTTTTGGATACAGCTGGTCGTATTGACC
>CAZBDD010000433.1:0-1647 GCA_964490475.1 uncultured Desulfovibrionaceae bacterium | reverse complement strand
GCAAACGCAAACGCCTTCGGCGCCCGTTGGGTGGCTACTTCGCTTGCAATGACTTTTGTTGTAATACCAAGTCATTGCAAGGATCCTAGCAACGAAGCAATCCACGCACTTGTAATTGTGCAGAGGCCTCTATTCGGAGATTTTTATGGATATGAATGAAGTACGTACAAAGGCAAAGGAGCTGTTTCAAGGCGCTTGTCGTGTGTGCAAAGTGTGTGATGGCAAGGCTTGCATTGGTGAAACACCAGGAATGGGTGGTTGCGGAACGGCAAGTTCTTTTCATAATAATTATAATTCCTTAAAGAATGTGCGTTTAAATCTTCGCTTGATACACGATGTAAGAGAGCCAAACTTAGCTATTTCTTTCTTGGGTATGAAGCTTGATATGCCTTTATTAATCGCTCCTATTGGCGGTATTTCTTACAATATGAAAAGCGCTATTCCGGAAGATGCATATATAAAGGCTATTGTTGATGGCGCAAAAGAATGTGGAATTTTAGGGACAACAGGCGATGGTGTGCCCGACATAATCCATGAATCTGGCTACAAAGCAATAGCCGAAGCTCATGGCTTTGGTATTCCTTTTATAAAACCATGGGAAGGCAAAGAATTTGACATGAAATTTGAAAAAGCCCTTGCCACAAACTGTCCTGCCATTGGCATGGATATTGATGCGGCAGGTCTTATTACCTTAGCTTTACAGGGCAGACCTGTTTCGCCAAAAAGCGTTGAAGAGCTGACAAAGATTGTTAACATGGTGCATGCAAAACATAAGAAATTCATCCTTAAAGGCATTATGACTGTTGAAGATGCAAAAAATGCCCTAAAAGCAGGCTGTGACGCTATTGTTGTGTCGAATCATGGCGGTCGTGTGCTTGACCATACACCGGGCACAGCCGAAGTTTTGCCACATATCGCAAAAGAAGTGAAAGGCAAAACTACAATTATTGTCGATGGCGCCATTAGAGATGGTTTTGACATTTTGAAAATGCTTGCCCTTGGAGCTGATGTGGCTATGATTGGGCGTCCTTATTCTCTTGCTGCAGTGGGAGGACAAAAAGAGGGTGTTGTTCTGTATACAAAACAGCTAAAAAGCCAGCTTACGCAAGCTATGGTGCTTACGGGAACAAACTCAGTAACGGATGTTAATGCTACTATTCTTGCTTAGAAATACATTCTAGAGCAAAAAAATATTAAATTGGTTTTCGTATTGAATATATGAGGCCTCTGCATAATTACAAATGCGTGGATTGCTTCGCGCGCAATAACTTTCGATGTAATATCAAGTTATTGCGAGGAGCACAGCGATGAAACAATCCACGCATTTGTAATTATGCAGAGGTCTTAACATAATAATAAAAGGATAACATGCTAGGTTGTGCCTACATGAAATTTAATATAAAGCCTCCGCGCAATGAATTGTGCAGGAGTTTTTAGGTAAACGCTGATTAAATGCTCTTTCGTCCTCTAACTACGTCAAACTCATTTTACTAAGATTGCATGTATGTCTATATACTATGCACCTTTAGAAAAATTCGTTTTCCTTGTTAGCGAACAAAAAATCTATTAAATCAACGTTTACTTAAATAGAATTTTTTTCGTTAAAAAAATTGCACTTCCTTAAAGACATGGGTATAGTTAAGTGAG
>CAZBDD010000432.1:0-1651 GCA_964490475.1 uncultured Desulfovibrionaceae bacterium | reverse complement strand
TTTAACACGAAAGGGTGTGGCATGCCTTGCGCATGGCTCATTCTTTTCATAAAAAAGGTCATCATGAAAAAAATCCATTTTTCCTACGTTGTTATGTTTTTATGTTTAAGTATGTTTTTTGTTACAGAAAGCTATGCAAAACAAAGTTTACTTATGGCTACCACCACGAGCACGGAGGATTCTGGCTTGTTAGATGTTTTGGGGCCGCTATTTACTAAGGAAACAGGCATAGACATAAAGTGGGTGGCTGTGGGTACAGGCAAAGCTCTTGCTCATGGTAAAAATTGTGATGTGGATGTCTTATTGGTGCATGCCCCCGATGCAGAGTTAGCCTTTATTGAAGCAGGGCATGGCTTACATCGTCAACTTGTTATGTACAATGACTTTGTTTTAGTGGGGCCCAAGGACGATATAGCCAAAGTGCAGGGAAATAATGCTTCTGTGGCTTTAAAAGCTATTGCCACAAGCTCGGCATCTTTTGTGAGTCGCGGTGATGACTCTGGCACACATAAAGCCGAACAAAAGCTATGGAAACAACTCTATGGGGCAATACCACAAAAAGAAAAGTGGTATATTTCTGTAGGGCAGGGGATGATGAGCACCTTAAATATTGCTTCTGAAAAAAAGGCGTACGCTCTCACCGATAGGGGAACTTGGATTAATTTTAGCAGTAAAAAGCCAGATTCAGAGTTAGCTATTTTAGTAGAAGGTGATAAAGCATTATTTAATCAATACTCCGTATTGGAAATAAATCCTAAGCAATGCCCCAAGGTAAAGAGTGACCTTGCCGCAAAATTTGCCACATGGCTTATATCTCCTAGTACCCAAGCGCATATCGCTAAATATACAGTGCAAGATAAGCAACTTTTCTTTCCCAATGCGCGCACTGATGCACAATAGCTTTTAGATATGGATTTTTTTCTTCAGGGTTTTAACCAAGCTTTACATCTTCTGCTTTCCGGCAATGAAGATACCTTTTCTGCTGTGCAAGCCAGTTTGATTTCTAGTGTGTATGCCATGACCTTAGCCACGGTTTTGGGCTTACCCTTGGGGCTTGCTCTGGGCTATGGTAATTTTATAGGAAGACGCATACTTCGTCTTATTTCTGACACTTTGTTGGCCTTTCCTACGGTGCTCATAGGGCTTTTGGTATATGCTCTCATTATGAATAAAGGGCCTCTGGGAGATTGGGGCTTACTTTTTACATTAGAAGGTTTAGCCCTTGGTCAAGCCATTTTGGCCTTACCCATTGTGACGTCACTGACAGCGCAAGCGGTGGAAAATCAAGACAAACGTTGTCGTCAAACCCTGCTTACTCTTGGGGCTAATTCACTTCAAGTTGCTTGGGGCACTATTTGTGAATTGCGCTTTGCCATCTTATTGGTTTTGGTCACTGCTTTTGGCCGAGTTATCACCGAAGTGGGTATTGCCATGATGTTGGGTGGAAATATTCGCTGGCACACGCGCACCATTACCACTGCCATTTCTTTGGAAACCAATAAAGGGGAATTTGCCCAAGGCATAGCTCTTGGTCTTGTGCTACTATTTATGGCTTTTTTATTAAACTTTACCCTAGCCTTATTGCGTAAAGAAGGACGGAGGGCATAGTTTTGTTATATAAATTAGAAAATATTGTACAAAAATACGGTAA
>CAZBDD010000431.1:0-1654 GCA_964490475.1 uncultured Desulfovibrionaceae bacterium | reverse complement strand
AACATTTTACTGATGGTGTGAAATTTCATAAAACCTCCGAATTATAAGCATGTTAAGCGCTTTTTTTAGCTTCCATAAGATATTTTTTTAGAGACACTCTAAAGAACTTCTAAACTATATATATAATTGTCCTCATTGGCAATAAAATATTACACTTACATGTTGCAAAAGCTTCTGGACGGCTTGGCTTGTTGTGTATACAATGGTGAACAGAGTTATTGTTTCAAAGTTTGTTGAAAAAGTGTATTCTAGTACTTTAGCAATACAAAGCTTACTACTTATGTTTATTTAGCATAGCTAATGTTACTTTTTGCTTCTTCGTAGAGTACATTTTTTTGCAAGACTGCCCAAAATCGACTTTTCAATAGGCTGTTAAGGAGAAATAAGCCCATGCTTGATTTAAAAGCCATACAAAAAAATCCTGATGTATTACGCGCCGCCTTGGCTGCAAGAAATTCTCATTTACAAGTGGAAGAATTTTTAACTCTTGATGGGGAAAGAAGACGCCTATTGCAAGAGGTAGAGCAATTAAAAAGTCAGTTGAATGCTGCCTCCGCCGAGGTAGGCAAACGCAAAAAAGCAGGGGAAGATGCCTCAGATGTTATGGCATCTCTTGGTGAGCTATCTAAAAAAATTAAAGCTCTTGATGTAGAAACAGAAGCCGCCAAGGAAAAAGTGGATACATGGCTTTTAGGCGTTCCCAATATTCCACATGAAAGTGTACCTGTAGGGAAGGATGAAAATGATAATCCAGAAGTGCACCGTATGGGCACCCCTCCTAGCTTTGACTTTAGCCCCAAAGAACATTGGGAATTAGGCACAGCTCTTGGCGGGCTTGATTTTGAACGCGGCAGTAAGCTTGCGGGCTCTCGTTTTGTAGTGTCTCTTGGCTGGGCCGCCAAATTGGAAAGGGCGCTAATAGCCTTTTTCTTAGATGAGCATGCTAAAAACGGGTATATAGAAGTGGCTCCGCCATTGATGGTAAATCGCCAAACCATGACTGGCACTGGACAATTGCCTAAATTTGAAGAAGATCTTTTTCGTTTGCAAGGCTGGGAGTATTATCTTATTCCCACAGCAGAAGTGCCTATGACTAATTTGCATGCTGCAGAAGTGTTGGACGAAGATATGTTACCACGGGGATACTGTGCACAGACACCGTGCTTTCGTTCAGAAGCAGGTTCTTATGGAAAAGACACCAAGGGGCTTATTCGCCAGCATCAATTTTACAAGGTAGAAATGGTGCGATTCGCGCATCCAGATGATTCTTATAATCAGCTAGATCTTATGCGTAGCCATGCTGAGCAATTGCTTGAAAAGCTTGGTCTTGCTTATAGAACTATTGTTTTGTGCACAGGTGATATGGGCTTTGGGGCTACCAAAACATATGACTTAGAAGTCTGGTTGCCTGGGCAAAATACCTATCGTGAAATTTCTTCCTGCTCAAATTGTGGAGATTTTCAAGCTCGTCGTGCAGACATTCGCTTCCGTCCCAAAGGTGGTGGCAAACCACAATTTGCACACACTTTAAATGGTTCTGGGTTAGCTGTTGGGCGCACCATGGTAGCTATTTTAGAAAATGGCCAGCAAGCCGATGGTTCTGTGGTTTTACCCGAAATACTTGTACCTTATATGGGTGGCGTGAAGGTTATTA
>CAZBDD010000430.1:0-1656 GCA_964490475.1 uncultured Desulfovibrionaceae bacterium | reverse complement strand
TTGTTCTGAAAATTGTGCTGCTGCGGTGCCCGGACGAACAGAATATGGAAAGACATGGGCGTAAGTTAAACCCAGCTCTTGTATGTACTGAAGAGTTTTTTGAACATCTTCATCATTTTCACTGCAAAATCCCATAAGAATGTCTGCTCCTAAACCTAACTTTGGCCAATGCAAGCGTAATTCTTGTACGGACTGTTGCAAAAGTTCAAGTTTATAATGCCCTCGCCCCATTTTTTTTAATATTTTTGTGGTGCCGTGTTGTAAAGAAATATGAAGATGCGGACAAAGCAAGGCTGAAGAGCGTAATGTATCCAGCCCTTTGCTATCTAGCTGACTAGGTTCAAGAGAAGATATGCGTAGTCGTGCCAAACCTTGCCATTGCGGTGCCAAATTTTTTTCTAAAAATTGCACTAAATCCCAAAAATCTTTAATGCCATCCTTTCCATCTAAGTCGCGCCCGTATTGATGTAAATTAATACCAGAAAGCATGATTTCTCTGTGCCCAAAGTGTAGTAATCTTTGTGCCTCTTCTAAAATTTGCATGGCAGGACGGCTTATGCTTTTTCCACGTACCAATGGAACAATACAATAAGTACAACGGTGAGAGCACCCGTCTTGTACCTTAAGAACAGGACGAGTTCTGTGAAAAGTGCTAATGGAAAAACCCGCAGAGTGGGTATCTCCGAAAGGATTTACTTGTTGATGAAAGGCTTGCTCCCCCCTATCCATAAGTTTATGCGGCCCTTGTAGAAGCAAAGCTTTGGCTTTGGGGGGAATAAGCACATCAAAGTATTTTTTATGCTCTTGAATAGGATGGGGAGATACAGCTTGCCTTTGCAAAGCTTGTTCTACCAAGTGCGCAGCGCAACCAGTAACAATGCGTAATGAATTTGTTTTTTGCGCATTTGCCCTGTCTAAGCGATACAGAGCATGTCTTGTATCACGCTCTCCTCTGGCAGTTATGGCGCAAGAATTCACCAAAAACACATCAGGACTAGCTTCAAGAGCTACTTCATGGCCGCCTTGTGCTTGCCATGCTTCGCGAATAGACTGACTTTCATACTGATTTATTTTACACCCAAGGGTACAGATATGAAATGTCCAAGAAGTAAGCGATGGCATGGCAATATTAAAGTAGTAAGGCTTACGACTTTGCTACTCTTGCGCTACCAAGAAATTGTATATTCACAATTTCATAGGTTACACGACCGCGAGGAATTTCCACCGTTACTTCATCACCCTCTTCTTTTCCAAGAAGAGCCTTGCCCACAGGCGAAAGAACCGAAATAGAACCGGATGCAAAATCTGCTTCATCTGGGCCAAGCAAAGTAAAACTTTTATTTTCGCTCGTGTCCACATCTTCTACTTGCACGGTGGCTCCAAAGATAACTTTATCACTTTCAAGGCTATCTAAATCGATAATTTGAAATTGGCTCATGCGCGATTCAATATAAGTGATGCGTGCTTCTGTCATTCCTTGACGTTCACGCGCCGCATCGTAACCGGCATTTTCTTTTAAGTCACCTTCTTCACGCGCTTCTTTAATGGCCTGAATAATTTGTGGTCTTTCACTTTTAAGACGTTCCAATTCACTCTCTAATTGAGCAAAGCCTTGTTTAGAAATAGGTATATTCATTTTTCTCTTCCTTCATGAAA
>CAZBDD010000429.1:0-1663 GCA_964490475.1 uncultured Desulfovibrionaceae bacterium | reverse complement strand
GAGAAAGAGGTATTTGCCCTACTTTTGCGTCTTTGTCAAGAAGGAAAATTCGCAAGAGAAAGTTTTTTTTCGCAGGGTTCTTTTATCTTTCGCCTTTTATCTTTTTTCAATTTAGCTACTGTTTGTAGACAACTCTATCTAAACATGCATTTACCAAGCTGCCCATCAAAAAACTTTATAGCTTATAATACACCTTTGAGGCGTAGCAATGCCTCGTCAGTATTAGCAGGAGAAGCAAATGCTGTAAAGCGCACATAGCTTTCACCGCTAGGGCCAAAGCCTGCCCCTGGGGTACACACCACATGAGCATTATCCAAAACTTTTTGGAAGAAATCCCATGAAGGAGTATAGCCATTAGTGGCTTTAGGTGTGCGCACCCACACATAGGGTGCATGTTCACCACCATAAACTTCAAGCCCCATATCCAATAAAGTGCTACGAATTTTTGTGGCATTTTCCATGTAGCCAGCTACTATGCTAGCGCACTCTGCCTGTCCTTCTGGGCTATACACGGCTTCTGCGGCCTTTTGTACAATATAGGGGCAACCATTATATTTGGTGCATTGGCGACGCAACCACATACCATGTAAGTCTATTTTTTGCCCATTAACTTGTAAATCTTTGGGCACCACGACATAGGCGCAACGTAAGCCTGTGAAGCCTGCTGTTTTAGAAAAAGAACGAAACTCCACTGCCACTTCACGGGCACCGGGAATTTCAAAAATACTGTGTGGTACATCAGTACCGCTTATGAAAGCCTTGTAGGCGGAGTCATACAAAATTATTGCGCCATTATTACGCGCATAGTCTACCCAAGCTTTTAAGGCCTCGCGAGTAAGTACAGTACCTGTGGGGTTATTAGGGTAGCATAAATAAATCACATCCGGTGTTTCTTTGGGAAAGTCCGGAATAAAATTATTTTCGGCAGTACAAGGCAAATAAATAAGATTATCCCAATGCTCGTTAACATAGCTACCAATGCGGCCGCTCATAGCGTTGGAATCAACATATACAGGATAAACAGGGTCGGTTACGGCAATGCGCACTTTGTCGGCAAAGAGTTCTTGAAAATTGCCCACGTCACACTTGGCTCCGTCACTGACAAAAATTTCATCGGCGGCAATGTCCATACCGCGCGCTGTGTAGTCATGGGTGGCAATGGCTTCGCGCAAGAAGGCATAGCCTTGTTCTGGACCGTAGCCCTTAAAGCCTTCAGCCTCAGCCATTTCATCGGTGGCAGCATGCAGCGCTTTAACTACAGCAGGGCTCAAAGGACGCGATACATCACCAATGCCTAAAGAAATGCTTTGTATATTAGGGTTGGCGGCTTGAAAAGCACGCACACGACGGCCAATTTCTGCAAATAAATAAGAGCCGGGTAAGCTGGCATAATGGGGATTAACTTGAAACATTTTTTCCTCTATGATTTTTTATGGGTAAATAAAATTCTGTTTAGCGGCAAATATATCGTACAAAGCACTACATGTATGCTTTTGCTTCTATTACAGCAATTCGCCATCAAAAACTGTAGTTGCATCGCCCGTCATGAAAATGTGATCATTTTCATCCCAAAGAATATGTAAAATTCCGCCTAAAAGATGGATATTAACATCTCTTTCTGTAAGTCCAAGGCGCGCACACACCACAGCCACAGCACAGGCTC
>CAZBDD010000428.1:0-1664 GCA_964490475.1 uncultured Desulfovibrionaceae bacterium | reverse complement strand
ATAATACGTTCCATTTCATGCAATGGAATTACCGCACCGCTAAACATTTCAGCAGTATTTTCTTTAGCTGTACCTTCCGCTGTTGCGCCCAAAAGATTCCCATGCTCAGCTAAAGGCATGTCAGTAGCAGCTTGACCTGAGCTTTGCGTAGAGGGTTCTATGCTCTCTTCCATAAATAATGGCCATGCGTCAGGGTCTAATAAGAAATGGCTAGGCTCAATGGGGCGCCCATTGGCTAGTAATACAGCCCTTTCCATAAGGTTTTGTAACTCACGCACATTGCCGGGAAAGTCGTATGAAGTAAGCCAAGCCCTAGCTGCCTCAGAAAGTGAGCAGCCCCCAAGACCGTACTCCTGCGCATATGTTTGCATAAAAAATTGTGCCAAAGTAAGCACATCATTTTCACGCTCACGCAAAGAAGGTAAACGTAAAGGTATTACATTTAAACGAAAAAATAAGTCTTGGCGAAATTTCCCTTCTTTTACCCAGTCTTCAAGATGTCTGTTGGTAGTAGCCAGCACACGCACATCTACCCGTAAGGTATCCGTGCCGCCTACTCTATCTACTTCTCCCTCTTGCAAAACCCGTAAAAGCTTTGCCTGAAGACCCAAGTCCATTTCGGAAATTTCGTCCAACAAAATGGTACCGCCAGAAGCTAATTCAAACTTACCCGGTTTACGAGCTATAGCCCCGGTGAAGGCTCCTTTTTCATGACCAAACAATTCACTTTCTAACAAATGTTCCGGCAATGCGGCGCAGTTCACCGCAATAAAAGGCCCATTTGCCCTATTGCTCCATGCATGCAAAGCCCTAGCAAAAAGTTCTTTACCCGTGCCAGACTCACCATTAATAAGCACTGTAGCTTTAGACGGAGCCACTTGACGCGCCAATGCCATAACCCTTGCGATGACGGGATGATCTCCCACAATATTAGGCCCGCCAGCATAAGAAGGCTTGCGCCCACCAAGGCTAGTTGTAGCAGGTGCCGGTGCCTTGCTTTTGCCATCTCGCGCCACAGCAACAATTTTATCAAAATCTAAAGGTTCCAGCCAATAATCCGCGGCGCCAAGCTCCATGAAGCGGCGAGCCTCGTCGGCATTACCTTTATCAGTAATAATAATAACAGGGGGAAAAGCAGGATCGTCTTGACCGACACTGAGTAAGTCTTCTACTTTAAATCCGGGCAAAGTAGGACGTGCAAAAATAACCCCAGGCCCTGACTTACGAATGAAGACAGAAGCCCCTTGGAGATTTTCGGCAATACCAATCTCATACCCAGCATCGCGAAGAGGCGGGAAAATACGGGTCACGGCATGAGCCGGAGCAAGAAAAAGTATTCTGCGTGTTAACATGCTTTGCTTTCTTTACCCTCTTGTGGGCATAATGGCAAGTATCTCTTTTCATTCTAATGCCATAACAATAGGTGGTAAAAGTGTTGCATTTTTGATAACAATGCAACAGAAGTAAAAAAGAAAAAAGTCAAAATTAACGGCATATTAAAAATACATACCTCATTTGACTTTTTGCCTTAGACACCGTAGATAGAAGAAACTTTTAAATATTTCCCTACCATGCCCAAGCAATAAAAAAATAATATATAATTATTCCATTTATATATCAAGAGAAAAAAATATGCACAACAATGAGATTCTACATCTATTACA
>CAZBDD010000427.1:0-1671 GCA_964490475.1 uncultured Desulfovibrionaceae bacterium | reverse complement strand
CTTACAAAGATTGCCATTCGGCATGGCCTTGTGCAAATTTACGAACATAGGGAATTCCCTTAAAAAAATATTGTATATTAGGAAAAGACCTTATTGTGCAATTTTTCTCAAACCATATGTTAATTGTGTAAATTAGGATGCATTAAGCAATTTCGCCAATGTCTAAAGGGGGGATTTATGTCAATCCGTAAAGTTTCAATTTTATGTGGGCTCATGGTTTTGTGTCTTTGTAGCCTGGCTTTTGCGGCAGAGCCTAGCACAAGTCAAGAGTTACAAAATGCTACAAATGCCGCTGCAGGCAGCACCATTCAATGGTGGATTTGGCCTCTAGCTCTATTAATCTTCTGTTTTATTCTCGGTATCGTTGCAGTGTTAGCCGGTGTAGGCGGTGGCGTGCTCTTCGTCCCCCTTGTCAGTGGCTTCTTTCCTTTCCATTTAGACTTTGTACGTGGTGCTGGTCTAATGGTAGCATTGGCCGGCGCGTTGGCAGCAGGGCCTGGTCTATTAAAACGTAACTTTGCCAGCTTGCGGCTCGCTTTGCCGGTGGCTTTGGTGGCGTCTACTTTCTCCATAGTAGGGGCCATGATTGGTCTTTCTTTACCGGCTCATATTACGCAACTCTGCCTTGGTGGTACCATTGTAGGTATTGCTATTTTGCTTTTGCTTGCCAAAAACTCTGTGGTTCCCACAGTGACGAAGCAAGACGCCCTCAGCGTTGCCTTTGGTATGCAAGGTATTTTTCTTGAGCCAAGCACTGGCGATAAAATTGCTTGGAAAACACATCGCACTTTACAGGGTATGTTGCTCTTTATTATCATTGGTATCATGGCCGGTATGTTTGGTTTGGGTGCCGGATGGGCTAACGTACCAGTATTAAATTTACTTATGGGTGTTCCTTTAAAAATTTCTGTGGGCACATCAAAGTTCCTTCTTTCCATTGCCGACACTTCTGCAGCTTGGGTATATTTGAATCAAGGCGCAGTAATTCCTATGATTGCTGTACCTTCTATTGTGGGTCTTATGGCCGGTTCCATAGTGGGTGTACGCTTACTTGCTTTAGCTAATCCTAAATTCATTCGTATCTTAGTTATCTCTGTGTTATTATTTGCCGGCGCACAAGCTTTATACAAAGGCTATACAGCCGCACAAGAAGTTTCTGCTCCTGCGCAAGCTACAACACAGGAAAAGCCTACCTCACCGCAAGCTCCACCTAAAGCTAAGGAATAATAAAGGAGTACATTATGGAAAATAAAGATGTTGCAGCCTCTCCGGCACAAGTACGCTACGCGAATATATTAAGCATTGGTTCCAATATTGGCTTGGTGCTTCTTATCATTACCTTTTGTATGTATGTTTTTGGGTTTTCCTTTGCAGCACCGCATATTCCCGTGGAAAAATTAGTAGAAACATGGGGAATGAGCTCGACAGAATTTAATAAATTGCACAGTGTTCCCATGGGTTGGGGCTGGATAGACCTGTTAGCCCAAGGCGACTTTAGTAATTTCATCGGTATTGCCATTTTAGCTGGTATTACTATTCTGTGCTATGGTCAACTTTGCATTGATATGTTCCGCGAAAATGACAAACTCATGGGTGTCATCGCCCTTCTTGAAATCATAGTGCTTGTTGTAGCAGCAACTGGCATCGTGGGTGGTGCGCACTAATATTTAA
>CAZBDD010000426.1:0-1679 GCA_964490475.1 uncultured Desulfovibrionaceae bacterium | reverse complement strand
ACCCATGATGATGTAGAGAGTATAGTGCAAAAATTGACCCTCGAAGAAACGTTGGTCTCTTGCGTATACACTCTTGTTGAAGATAGCGAAATCGAAAAAGCTATACACACGCTTTTGAAGATTGTTGCTAATTATTATGGCACCTCTCGCTCCTACGTGTATGAACTTGACCCTAAACAAGAAATAGTAAGCAAGATTCATGAATATAATGCGAATCAATTGTCGACACATTATCCCCTCAATCAAGGCATACCCGTAGCCGAATTTAGCGCCGTCGTAGATGTGCTTATAGAAAAGGGTGAATTTGCTTTAGGTGATTTAGAAGAAGATCTGGATCCTAATGGTGATTTGTACACATTTTTTAAAGGTATACAAGTAAATAGTCTTTTGCTTGTTCCTTTTTCCGTAAATGGAAAACTTACCTACTGCATGGGAGTAGATGCACCAACAAAGAATGTTTGTGACTTGCGCTTGTTGCACTCCGTTGTTCTTTTTGTGGTAGATAGGATTAGAAAAAGTAAAGTCTACGATCAATTAATACATCTTTCTTATTCAGACGTACTGACCGGTCTTTGGAATCGCAATAAATATAATCTAAGATTAGAGGAACTTGCAGAAGCGGAAATAAGTGACTTTGGCTATGTGTATGTGGGCTTAAATCACTTAAGAGATATTAATGAGCTTTATGGCGAAAAATATGGTGATGAAATTTTGCAAAAAACTGCAGAATTATTACGGCACCATTTGGGGACTGATATTTTTCGTATGGCCGGCAATGAATTTGTTGCTTTGTGCCCTCACATGCCCTTAGACATTTTTAATGATATGCTTTTTGCTTTGAAAAGTGAATTAAAAGAACATAAAGAGTTTTCTCTTTCTGTGGGGGCATTACACCAAAATAAAAAGATTGATTTGCGCAAAGGCATTTCTCAATCTTTTGATATTATGTTTGCTGAAAAGCAAAAAACATATAAATCTTGTATGGATAATGGTGTTCAAAGTCGTCAAAACCCTGTGCAAATTGTTTTAGATGAGCTGCAATCTGGTTGTTTTACCATTTATTTGCAGCCCAAAGTAAATCTTCAAACAGAAGAAATAACTTCTGCTGAAGCGCTGGTGCGTAAATTTGATAAAAATGGCAAAATGCTCTCTCCTGAGAAGTTTATACCCGTCTATGAAAATGAGGGTACTATAAGGCACGTTGATTTTTTTGTACTTGAAGAAGTATGTAAGATGCTGCAAGGGCTTATGGAGAAAGGGAAGGCCTTTAAGGTTTCTGTGAATTTTTCACGGGTTACTTTTCTTTCTACAAACTTATTAGAAGAAGTAATAGCAACTTGCGCAAAATATGGCATACCACATGAATATATCAAAATAGAAATTACTGAAAGCATTGATAAAATGGATTTCACCTTTTTTGATAAAAAGCTTAAGAAAATAAAAAATGCCGGTTTTGAAATTTCACTGGATGATTTTGGTGCTAAATACTCCAACTTGTTGATGCTCACCATGACAGAATTTAGTGAAGTTAAGATAGATAAAGGACTTATTGATTACATTACGCAAAGTGCGCAAAATAGAGCCTTGGTAAAAAATATCCTAAAAATGATCACAGACTTAGGTACTTCTATTTGTGTGGCAGAAGGCATTGAAACCAAAGAACAAAAAGAAATGATTTT
>CAZBDD010000425.1:0-1680 GCA_964490475.1 uncultured Desulfovibrionaceae bacterium | reverse complement strand
GGGGTGGTTGGGGCATGATTTTGTCACCCACGAAGATCGTTTATTAGCCCCGCAACTACGGCAATATGACGGATCTTTTGTTGCTGTACCGTGGGATACTGCTCTAGATTTTATAGCCGGCAAGTTACAAAAAATTCGTACACAAAATCCTGAAGCTTTTGCCATGTTTTCATCGGCACGGTGCACCAATGAAGAAAATTATCTTGCTGCAAAGCTTTGCCGTGCAGTTATGGGGTCACCGCATATTGATCATTGTGCGCGGCTTTGACACAGCCCCACTGTAGCCGGTTTGGTTACGTCTTTTGGATCCGGTGCTGCTACCAATACCTTGGAAGAGATACGTCATACAGATTGTATTTTCATTATAGGTTCTAATACTTCGGCGCAACATCCTTTAGCCTATGCGCGTATTAGTGATGCTGTAAAGAACAAAGGTGCCAAGCTTATTGTAGTAGACCCACGTAGAACGCCTGTGGCACAAATGGCGCATCTTCACTTACCCATTGCGCCGGGCACAAATTTGGCTCTTATTAATGCCATGATGCATGTTATTTTACATGAAAGCTTGCAAAATAATGAATTTATAGCCACTAGGACAGAAAATTTTGCTGCACTTGCTGCTTCTGTGCAAAATACAACGCCGTCATGGGCGGCCGCTATCACTGGTCTTGCAGAAGAGGATATTATACAAGCAGCACGCTTTTTTGCTACAGCGCCTACGGCCATGATTTTATACTGTATGGGAGTGACACAACATGTGACGGGCACTTATACATGCCGAGCTCTAGCAAATATGACCATGTTGTGTGGAATGGTGGGGCGACCTTCCACGGGATTGATGCCTTTACGCGGACAAAACAATGTTCAAGGCTCTTGTGATATGGGGGCTTTGCCTGAAACATTACCGGGCTATGTGCAGGCAGGCAGTGTACAAGGGCATGATATTTTTACGCCTGTATGGGGTGACTTTTCCAATAAGGAAGGAAAAAAGCTTACAGAAATGATGCATGCCATGCAACAGGGGCATATTAAAGCTTTATATATCATGGGTGAAAACCCTATGCTGTCTGATGCAGACAAAAGCAGTACAGAAAATGCGTTGCGAGCTCTTGATTTACTTATCGTGCAAGATCTTTTTGTTACAGAAACAGCACAATTGGCTCACGTGATTTTGCCAGCAGCCAGCTCTTTAGAAAAAGATGGAACTTTTACCAATACTGAACGACGTGTACAGCGCATACGTCGCGCCATAGGGCCTGTCGGCGAAGCCAGACCGGATTGGCATATTTTAAGCGATTTGATGGCACGAATTGATGATAAAATACCACAATATAGCAGTGCAGAAGATGTATTTGAAGAAATACGTACTGTGGTACCTTCTTATGCTGGCATAAACTATGCGCGTTTAGAGGCGGAGCAGGGCTTGTGTTGGCCTTGTCCCACAGAAAAGCATGCAGGAACGCCTATTTTGCATACAAAGCAATTTTCTCGTGGCTTAGGGCTTTTTACAGTGAATGCTTTCGAGGCCGTGGGGCAGCAAAAAGATGAAGATTATCCTTTTATTCTGGTAACGGGACGTTTGGCGCATCATTATCATACAGGCACCATGACTCGCCTTTCTTGGGCTCTTGAGCGTGAAAGTCCTACAGCATTTTTAGAAATGCACCCAGATGACGCCGC
>CAZBDD010000424.1:0-1681 GCA_964490475.1 uncultured Desulfovibrionaceae bacterium | reverse complement strand
CCTTCCCCCCTCAAACTCCCCCCATCCCCTCAAAACGCGCTATTAGCTGAATCAAAATGTTGTCATAAGGCTTCTGCACAATGAATTGTGCAGAAGCCTTGTTATATAAAATACTTTCTTTAACGGTAAGGAGAATAAGCGCGTTTTGAAGGGGGTCTGGGGGACACTTTTTGGCGCTAGCAAAAGTGTCCCCCAGAGAAGATATTAACCAGCGATATGTTTACTTATATAAAAATACAGCAGAATTTCTTTCGGCATTAAGAGTAATGTTCACGATGCTTTCTAAAAATTTTTCATAAAACTCATCTAAATCCTTAGGTTGTTCATAAAGAGGGGTGTCTTTGCCAAGACCTGTGAGCTCATACAATTTTGCCAAAGCCACATTTTGCCCGCCAAGACTGTCTACAATGCCTAAGGCTTGCGCTTCTTTTCCTGTAAAAATGCGTCCATCTGCCACTTTTTGTACTTCACCTAGGGGCATTTTGCGTCCTATGGCCACCATAGATACAAATTGATCGTAAAGATCTTGCAGAACGCTTTCAAGGTATGTGCGTTCTTCTGGGCTAAGGGCGCGCATTACCGAGGGCACATCTTTAAACTTGCCTGTGGTTAAAGTTTCTTGGCCTATGCCGAGGGTTTCCAGAAGTTTAGAAACTTGTGGTATATCCATACGCACACCTATGGAGCCTGTAATGGTGCTGGGGTTAGCCACAATATGCTGTGCTGCCATGGCAACCATTAGTCCACCGGAAGCAGCAGAAGAGCCCATGGAGGCCACGATAGGCTTTTTCTTACCAAGTTCTATGAGTGCTGAGTAAATTTCTTGTGAAGCGGCAGCGCCTCCACCAGGAGAATTGATGCGCAATAAAACCCCTTTTACGGACTGCATAGTTTCAATTTTGCTAATCCATTTTAAGAGAGGCTCTGTTTTCATGATGGTGCCTTCTATGCGCACCACGGCAATGCGTTCAGAGCTTCCAATGGGACTTTCGTCGGGAACAAAGGCGCAATAGCCTATGAAACAGAGGCTAAGAATAAAACCCCAAAAAAGAATGGGGTGACGCTTGCGAAAGGGTTTGGGCTGTAAAAGGCGAACAAGTTCTTGTAAAAGCGTCACAGTGATCAGGTTATCTGCTGAAGATGCATCTGCCGTGTTTCCCTTAGAACTGAAAGTACTATTAAGGGAAAGAGGCGTTTCGGCTTTAGTATCTTTTCCTTGCGTAGATGCTTCCGCTTTTTGGGCACTGGCAGGTGTTTCCTCGGGCTTAGGGGGCGCGTCAATGAGCTCTAAAGTAAAATTTTCTTTTTTATCCATATATGCCTCACAATATATTTTAAAAGTTTTTTTGGATTATCAGCCTGTTGAAAAAATCTGTTTAGACAAAATTTTCTGATGAAATGCCATTTTTATCGTTTTCCTGCAGCCGTTCAAAAAGTGTAAGACACAAGGAAGACAAAGTTTTTTTGCGAAGGGAGTGACGCCTAGACGCACGATATCCGTAAAGTTCGTCTCTTTTGGTACTCGACCAGAGCAAAAAACGAGTCTGCCGAAGTAGACAGTTCTTTTTCAACAGCCTGTTATGCAGAGGTATTCCTTCTTGTACAAGAATATCTCTATATACAAAAAAGGGAAGGTTTATAAAACCTTCCCTTATAATCTATGTCTTTTATTTCTTAAATT
>CAZBDD010000423.1:0-1685 GCA_964490475.1 uncultured Desulfovibrionaceae bacterium | reverse complement strand
CCAATTGCATTGGCGGGGTAAAATACGATTTAGATTTTCCCATGATGCAATATCTATTAAAAAACCTTGCAAAGGTACGCGACTATACTAAGGAAATTCAAGAAATTTTTATTACCGATCCTATGATCCTTACCCGAACCCGTGGCCTTGGTCTTTTACCCAAAGAAGACGCAAAACGCCTTGGAGTTGTAGGGCCTGTGGCTCGCGGTTCCGGCATAGATAATGACGTACGCAAAAGCGCCCCCTACGCCGCCTATGCCGAAGCTAACTTTAAGGTTATTTTAGAACAAGGTTGTTGTGTACATTCACGCTCATTGGTGCGCCTACAAGAAATTTTTGAATCCATATCTATTATTGAACAGCTTTGCGAAAAACTCCCCGAGGGTATATTAGTCACACCTCCAAAGCAAATTCCTACAGGGCAAGCCAGCGCTCGCAGTGAAGCCCCACGCGGCGAAGTGGTTTATTATATTCGCAGTAATAGCACAGACATCCCTGAACGATTAAAATGGCGCGTGCCTTCCTACATGAATTGGGAAGCCTTGGGGGTTATGATGCGCGATGCACAAGTGGCAGATATTGCCCTCATCGCCAATAGCATTGATCCTTGCGTATCATGTACTGAGCGCTAATAGGCCATAAGAAGTAACTATTTTTTATAATGGATGAATGCACACACTATGCACGAAACAAGCCTTGCGGCAGGCCTTTTGCGCATTATTACAGAAGAAGCGCACAAGCATAAGGTAGAGCGTATTGTACGTTTGCGTCTTGGTCTTGGGCTATTAGCCTGTATAGAAGCCCAAACTCTCATGGCCTGTTTTGAGCTATTAGCAGAAAATACCGTAGCACATGGCGCGCAAGTAGATATAGAAATAGAGCCTTTACCCTGTACGTGTTTACATTGTAAAGCACACTTTAGCCTCAACAAGCGTGCTTTTATATGTCCTTCCTGTCACAGCAAACAGCTAGACTTCAGCGGTGGACATGGGTGTACAATTTTAAGCATAACAGCCTGTTAAGGAATATATATAAAGAACGAGGATGAGATCATGGCAGAACATATTCAAGTTATTCCCGATAAATGTCGTGCGTGTCGCCGTTGCGAAGTAGCCTGCATTGCCGCCCACCATGGTATGAGCTTTAAAGAAGCCATGAAACATCGTGACACTCTGGTATCTCGTGTACATGTAGTAAAAGGAGAAAACTTTAAAACCACAGTACGCTGTCATCAATGTTCACCGGCTCCCTGTGTCGCCGTTTGCGCCACTGGTGCTTTGCAACAAGAAATAGACGATAGCATTACTGTGCGCATTCAATTATGCGCCTCTTGCAAAATGTGTATCTTTGTCTGCCCTTACGGCGCTATTTCTCTTGAAAGTATTGGTATGCCAGATGCTGAGGGGGAAACCATGGCTCAACGTACCCGCCGAGAAGTAGCAGTGCGCTGCGACATGTGCACCGCTTGGCGCGAAAAAGAAGGGAAAAAAGTAACAGCGTGTATGGAAGCCTGCCCCGCACGTGCTTTATCCTTGGTAGAACCCGATGGAAGTGTTTTTATACCCCCTATGCCAGAGAAAAAGAAGAAAGAAGTTTAGGTAAGTGCTGTAATTGTTTTCTTGAGGGGGGAAGGGAGCCTTTTTGTTGGATTACGTTGCAAAGGAACATGATTTTACTAGTACTAG
>CAZBDD010000422.1:0-1716 GCA_964490475.1 uncultured Desulfovibrionaceae bacterium | reverse complement strand
AAAGGTATTGCATTTCATACCTTTTCAGCAAAAGATGTGGTGCGACATAATCTTGTTAGTGCCATAGTGGCAGCGTATGACAGTTACCAAGAAGAAAAGAAGTAGCGAAAATTCCATTCAGGCTCTTGTGCGTTCTTTGCGTAGTCAACATCAGTGGGGCTATGGCCTTGTTGTGATGATTATTTCATTGTTGGCTTTATCTTTATTTTCCGGCATTAATTTTGATAATAAACCGAAGTTGTTTACGGCAGGTACCGTGGCCGATGCCGATGTGGTGGCTAGTCGTGAATTGCTTGTGGAAGATATATTAGCAACCAATGCCAGAAGAGAGCAATTGCGTAATGCTCAGCCTTTAGTGTATGATTTATCTTTGTCTGCTTACGAAGACTTTAGCCAAAAAATCATGGATATTTTGCGCGAAATTAATGGCTTAAATCTTGGTGTAGAATACGTGGCCATTAAAGAACTTGAGAATGCATTAACTCCTGAAATTGCAGAAGAAGTATTAGAACAATTGGCAAGCCCAACACTGCAAACCTATGTTTCTTCGCATCTTTTACCCATGGTACGCAGCATACTGACAGATGGTCTTGTCACAGATATGCGTGCAGGACGAGTGGGCAAAGGTGGCGTTATTATACGCGTTTTAGAAACAGGCGAAGAAACTTTGCGCCATGACGTGACTACATTGCCTGATGTACAATCTACTTTAGTGCAATTAAGTGGTGTTATTCGTAAAGATCTTGCTTTAGATGAGTTAGAAAAACGCGCTCTAAATATTTTACTTTCCGCTTTTATGCCATCGTCACTTTCTTTCAATGGCCCTCTTACCGATGAAAGGGCAGAGGCCATAGCAAAAGATGTAGATCCTGTCTTTTACAGTTTGCATCGCGGCGAAGTTATAGTGCGTAAAGGCGATGTAGTTACCAGAGAGCAACAAACAAAATTGCAAACCTTACATAATAGCGGCGGAGACTGGATTCAACTGCGCTATTCTTTTGGTTTATTCATTCTAAGTTTTCTTATAAGTGCAGGACTTGTTATCGCACCTAGTGGTAAAGCCGGTACGCCATTACGAAATAAAGATTTTTTATTCATGGCATTTCTTCTAGCAGGATGTACGCTGGTAGCAAAATTGGTGTATATTTTAGCCGTAGAAAGTGGTGACTCCAGCAATGTTTCACTTTTAGCCTATGCCTTTCCCGTATCAGGTTTAGTGGGGATTGTGGCTATGGTTTTTGCGGCGCGCCGTTATTGTACCATTAGTTTACTTTTGGCACTTTTTACCACAATAATGTTTAAAGGTGATATTGCGCTCTTTTTCTATTATTTCCTTGGTGGTATGGTAGCTACCTTGCTGGTAACGCGCACTCAAAGTCGACAAGACGTGGTATGGAGCATTGTACCGCTAAGCATTATGCAGCTTTGTTTTTGGCTTGGTGTAAGCTTAATAAATCAAAGCCCTATTCAACAATATCCTATACAGATGATAAGCGTTATTTGTAATAGTATTGCGTCGGTATTTATTCTTTTTGCTTTTAGCCCTGTGCTTGAAATGCTTTTTTCCTATACAACACGCTTTAAGCTTATGGAATTTATGAGTTTAGAGCATCCTCTCATGCAAGATATGATGGTAACCATGCCGGGAACGTATCATCACTCCTTGGTTGTAGCCAATATGGTGGAAGCCGCTGCTAAGGCCATTGGTGCCAATTC
>CAZBDD010000421.1:0-1721 GCA_964490475.1 uncultured Desulfovibrionaceae bacterium | reverse complement strand
GCTAATTTTCTGGACAAAATTATAATTATTTTGTAGCAAACTTTAAAGGAGAACATCATGCAAAGAAAATATATTCTTCCTCTTTTGCTCTTTTGTATATTATTAAGCGCTTGTGCTGCCTCAAAACCCCCTCCATATGGTAGTCCAGACAATAATAGTAATCAGACACAAAGCGGCCCTGTTCAGGCAAGTTTAAATCTTCCTCCTGTTCCTGAGGGCTCATCTGTATATGTGCGTGTGACAAATCAAACGCAAGTTGAAGAAGATTTGGCTGGCACGCTGTATGCCTTGCTGCAAAGCGAAATAGGGGCACATGAGGCTAGTGGCCCCGGAACCGCTGATTATGATATAAGCATAACTTTAGAAAGGTTTTCCCAAGTACCTGTTGAGGTAGATGGACAAAATACAGGCAGATCTTTAGGGATTGGCGTGGCTTCAACTGCCCTTGGCATTACCATAGGTGGACTTATTGGTGGGGATACGGGTGCTCTTGTGGGAGCAGGAGTGGGGCTTGTTTCCGGTGTAACGTTGAGTTCATCTGGTGGTGGTTCTGGTGGAGCTTTGTATCATTCGTGGCAAATGGATACCTTTGTAACTATTCGAGAAAAGAATGGACAAACTCATAGAACACGCATTAATGAACGTATGCCCGGATACAATAGCAATATGCAAGATGCCGCAAGCACTGTGCTAAATAATATTGCGTGGGCTATTGTACGCGCTTTTGATTAGATAGTGTCTCAAATATATCTTTTCGTTTTTTTGCGTCAGATTTCACGAGCTTTTTCGATTATGCAGAGATCTTATATATTGCTTTAAAGCTCGCTTGTCCTCTTTGCTACATTAGCAAGGAATGCAATTTGACGATACTATCCAACAACACAATAAGCAGTTAAAAATATCAGAAGTTTAAGAAAAATAGTTTTCTTTATTAATCTAGGTGGAATTTATGTTGAAAAAAATTTGTTTATGCGCAGTGGCAATCATGCTCTGTGCTTGCGTAGAGCAAAAAAGCGCTACGTCTCAAGTGGCACAAAAAAATATGGCGCCTGCTGTTTCTTTTGCTTTGAAAAAAGCTTCAAATAAAAATGTGTATGTTTATGTGAATCAGGGGGGCGTAGCAGGTATACGTGAAGCTGTGGAACAAAGCGTAAATGCTCGTGGTTTTATCTCCGTGTCAACGCCCAGCGAAGCCGGTTATATTTTATATATAAGCCCTGTACACAGCGGGGCTATGAGTCAGGGGAATACCAAAGCTCTAGGCGATTATGGAACCCCATGGAAGAGCACAGGAGCTCATGATGGTATGGGCTTTGTGGTAGATGTGCAGGCCGTTTCGCGCAAAATCCCTACGAGCTCTCGTTATAATATGGTGGCCATTACGGCGGCTACACCCAGTGTGCTGTCTAAAAAGGCCGTGCGTATGGTGGTCTTTACTACGAGCTCTCAAGACAGTGGTGCAACGCCAGTAAAACTTCTACAAGAAATGGGCATGCGCATAGCTGCGGCCTTATAAAAAGTAGATTTTTTGAAATATATAACATTTTGAAATGATAGTATTTTATTTTTAAAGTATTCTGCTTTTTCAAAAAAAAATATTTTTCTGAAAAATTTTGTTGACAAGGTGAGTACAATTTTATAAATAAATGTCTCCCGAGGGCAGTTGGCTCAGTTGGTAGAGCATCGCCTTCACACGGCGGGGGCCACAGGTTCAAGTCCTG
>CAZBDD010000420.1:0-1727 GCA_964490475.1 uncultured Desulfovibrionaceae bacterium | reverse complement strand
CTTTAAAACCTCTTCAAGTTTTTCTTGAAGAGGTTTTTTACAAAGGAGAGTATAAGGTATGACCGATAAAATTGCCTATATTACCGGTGTTAAAGGTTTTTGCGCTATAGCTGTAACCGTATTGCATTATTTCATTGCCTTTGGAGATTTTGGCTTTATAGGGTGGCAGTCTGGGGTAGAGGAAAGTCAAAAAATTGCGCACTATTGGGCACATTTTCCTTTTTCTCTTATAGCTAATGGCAACTTTTTCCTGTACATTTTTTTTGCTCTTATTGCATTTATTCCAGCCATACGCTTTTTTACTAACCAAGATGAGACATGGATAAAAAAGCAAGTGATTATTCGTTACTTTCGCTTTTTGCCCTATACACTTATTTTAACGATTTTTTCGTATTTTTTATACACGTATGGGCTTTATTTATACAATACTTTAGGAGATGTTTTACAAATACCGTGGAATAAAGCCATGCTTGACGGTAATATAACCTTTTGGGATGCCATGCTTTCGGCATTCTTAAGAGTATTTGTCATGAACGATGGCACCTATATTTCAGCATTTTGGTGTTTACATATAATTTTTATAGGGTCTTACTTAACCTATGCATTGCTTCTTTTCTTTGGTACGTTGTCTTGTCGGCTTTGGTGCTATACATTCTTTTTAATTTTGTCTTTTTATGGATCATTTTACTCTGCTTTTATTTTTGGTATTATGGCTGCAGACATTTATTTACGTTATAAAGATAAAAATTTTCCACGTTTGAGTATACATGTTTTTATTTTAGGGCTTCTTTGCGCTAGTTTTGGCGAACTTATTCTTTTTAATGCTAATATAAAGTTGTTTTTACAAAATTTTGGTGTTTTTCTTATAGTTTTAGCTATTTGCTTTTCAAAGCATCTGCAGTATTTCTTTGAACATCCGGTGCTTTTGTGGTGTGGGCGCTACTCTTTTGAGCTTATTCTGGTTCATCTGCCCATAATGTTTACATTGTCAGCATGGATATTTCTTGAACTCTATGCTCTAGTAGGTTATTTTATAGCATTATTAATAACCCTTTTTGCATCTATTTTTTTAAATATCACAGGTATGCTGCTTTTTGAAAAAATTGCCTCCCCCTTAAGCAAAAAACTGTCTTCCTTTGTGTATGCTTTTATTACAAAGTAACAAATAAAACAGGCTAAGAGCTTAAATTTATTCTTGTGTGCTAATAAATTTATGGAGACATTGTACTGGACAAAATTTCAAAAAATTGTTATCAAACACAGGCTTTTTGAATGTAATTTTTCATTTAAAATAGCATGATTCCGCAAGTGTTTTTTTGTTGAGAGTATATTATCCTTACCCTTATGACGGATAAATGCACAGAAAAAATTTTAGACGGTGTTTTACTGACCCACGGAGGACGGAATGAATAAGAAGCAGCCTGCAACAAAGTCTGCAAACGCAACTAACAAAGCGCTACCTAATGATAAGCTTGTACTTAATGGAGCAGATATTGTTGCCATGGGAGAAAGTGCTGAACTACTCGTAGGTGGAAAAAACTATAATACAGCTCTTATTTCAGAAATAGCAGGTATACAAGCTCCTCATTTTAGAGCAATTTCATCCGTCGCCTTTCATAAAGTGTTAGATGAAACCAGTGTTATTGCTTCTGTAATTCGCTCTGTGGTTGAAAAAGAATATAAGCGTATTGATTGGATGGATTCAGAAATCAATCAAGACCCTGAAT
>CAZBDD010000419.1:0-1732 GCA_964490475.1 uncultured Desulfovibrionaceae bacterium | reverse complement strand
TTGTTGGGCCTATAGCTCAGTTTGGTAGAGCCCCCGGCTCATAACCGGTTGGTCCCAGGTTCAAATCCTGGTGGGCCCACCAAGAAAAAATAGCCATCTATGATTAACATAGGTGGCTATTTTTTTAACTTTACAAAAAAGCTCATAAAAAGAGACTTCTGTACAATTATTTTTTATATATACATTCGTAAATGAAAAGATAAAGTCTTCTTCTTTTGAAAAATTGTGCTGCGTAGATGTAAAGCCCCCCAAAATCAATCAGCAAAGCTCCGCCTATTCTTGATTTTTGCTAGCATTGACTTTCAAAGGCCTTACGCAATACCTTACGCAGATGTCTTAAAAAAAGCCTCTGTGTCATGATAACAAGAGGCTTTTAATTCTTAGCTAGTCCGTCCCGACTGCTTAAAATTAACTTTCCAAATGTTAGGAAAGAGCTTTCCTAAGCAAACTTACAGGGTGTATACACGGCTTTTGTGTGCCATGTTCTATTTGTATGCGGCATGTACCGCACTCTGTGCTACAAACTGCCACATTGGCCTCCGCAATGCTTTCGAAAAGATTGCTCCCCACTTGCATACCAATATCGTATTTCTCTTTTTTAAAGCCATAGCTTCCAGAAATACCACAGCATCCGGCATGCGCATTTTTAACAGCCGTTCCATATACCCTTTGCAATAACTCATAGCCTAAAAGACCTGAGCCTTGCGCCCGTAAATGGCAAGGAGCATGATACATAATGGGCATTGCTTCGGTAACTTCTTTTATGGCAAGTGTACCATCGTCAACACAGTTCAAAAGAAACTCTTGGGCGTCCTGTAAAGGCACTTTGCCATATTGCTCTGTCACCTCAGGAAAATAATGCGGAATATCTCCATTAAACATAAGAGAACACGAAGGACATCCGGTCAATATGGGAATATTTTTCTTATTCCACTGTGCAAGAGCCTTGGCATTGCGATGCGCACTTTTTTTGGCATCTTCCCAAAACCCATTAGCAACCATAGGCAAACCACAGCAGCTCACATCCTCAGGCACAATGACCTTATAGCCAGCCTTATTAAGAGCCCAGACCATATCTAAACCTGTTGTTGGGTCATAAATATCTACATAGCAACCAGGAAAAAAAACAACAGTTGCAGCATTTTCTGCCACATTTTGTTGCTCTTTGCGAAAGAGTACACGAAAAGTTTTGGTGGCAAAGCTTGGTAAAGGAGCTTTTTTATGCACACCTAACTCATGTAGCAACATACGCGTTACGGGATTTTTCATGCCAAAATTACGCAGGGCGGCGGGAACAAAGCCCAGATAATGCGCAATATCTGCACCATGCCCAAGCATCCAATCGCGTAAGGAAAAACCTTGCTTTTTTGCATAGGCTGCACGAGCCATCATGTTAAAGGTAGAAATAGGCACACCATGGGGGCAAGCTATGTCGCAATTTTTACAATTAGAACAATAGTGCAAGGATTTTTCTTCCGGCATACCCATAAGGCGAAAGCGCTCGTGAGCTGGCCCCACCATACGTGGTCCTAGAAATTCAGTGGTAGCTGTTGCAATGGGGCATTGTGCCACACAAGTAGCACAAGTTATACACGCGTCAGGATTGATATGACTCATACATACCTCATATATTTTGTGCAGCATGCCAGCCTGTAGCCATGGCTACACCGTTGCCGCTTTTTTCTGCTGCATAATCATAGCCACCAAGAGTACGCCCTGCAAAATAGATATT
>CAZBDD010000418.1:0-1735 GCA_964490475.1 uncultured Desulfovibrionaceae bacterium | reverse complement strand
CGCAAAGAAGGCGAAATATTTAGCTCAGCCCGAATGGTACGCACTGCCACAATGACACCTTGAATAAATTCCATGCGAGAAGCTTCTACAGGCTTATGACAAGCAGGACGCGCAGCAGGATAGCGCTCAAGGGCTATATCTTGTCCGGCACCTCCTGGAAGGGCTTGCCATATTTCTGCTGTGACAAAGGGTATCATGGGGTGTAAGAGCAGCAAGGTTTCGCGAAGCACCGTCCACAGCACGTATTGCGCCGAACTTTTGCGCGCTTCGTCTTGCATATCGGCCTTGATAAGCTCAAGATACCAATCGCAAAACTCATTCCAAAGGAATTTATAGCCACCTAAGGCCGCATCGTTAAAACGATAGTCGTCCATGGCTTTTTCCATATCTTCCTTGGCTTTTTCTAGGCGATGCAACATCCATTGATGGTGTAAACCTTCCACTTTTTCAAGTTCCACAGCGTTTGGCACTTCTTCTGGTAAGTTCATCAAGGCAAAACGTGCGGCATTCCAAAGTTTGTTAACAAAGTGCCTGTTGCCTTCAATGCGATCTTCAGCAAGGCGTATGTCGCGCCCCATGGCGGCGAAAGAGGTCAAAGTAAAGCGCAAAGCATCGCAACCATATTTATCTATCATTTCTAAAGGATTGATAGAATTGCCTAGAGATTTTGACATCTTGCGCCCTTGAGCATCGCGTACCAAAGCGTGCAGATATACATCTTTAAAGGGAACTTCATCCATGAAGTGCAAGCCCATCATCATCATACGAGCCACCCAGAAAAAGAGAATATCAAAGCCGGTTACGAGAACAGCCGTAGGATAAAAGGTGGCCAGCTCATCGGTTTTCTGAGGCCACCCCATGGTGGAAAAAGGCCATAATGCTGAGGAAAACCATGTATCTAGTACATCTTCGTCTTGCACAAGATTAGTACTTTGACATTTGGTACACGTGTGCACATCTTCCAAGCTTACAATAAGCTCGCCACAATCTTGACATGTCCATGCGGGGATACGATGCCCCCACCAAATCTGACGACTAATGCACCAATCGCGTATGCCATCTAACCAATTAAAATACGTTTTTAACCAGCTTTCCGGCAAAATTTTTGTTAATTCTGGCACAGCGGCGCGCGCTCTGGGCGCTAATTTTGTGGCGGCCACAAACCACTGGGTAGAAACATGCGGCTCCACCACGGTATGACAACGATAACACTCCCCAACGGAATGCTCTATATCTTCTATACGCATTAAATCGCCAGCGGCTTCTATATCAGCCACAATATTTTTACGGCAATCTTTTTTATTTTGTCCGGCATAAGGGCCGGCTACTTCCTTCATTATGCCCATATCATCAATGGCCTGAATAAATTCTAAACCATGCTTTTGCCCAAGAGCCCAGTCATTGTGATCGTGCGAAGGGGTTACTTTCAAAGCACCGGTGCCAAATTCTCTATCTACATAGCTATCGGCAATAATGGGTATTTCTCTTTTAATGATAGGCACATAAGCTTTTTTACCTATCAAATGCGTGTAGCGTTCGTCTTCGGGATGTACACAAATGGCGGTGTCGCCCAAAATAGTTTCGGGGCGTGTGGTAGCAATGGTTATGCTTTCATCCGCATCTACAATATGGTAACGTATATGCCATAAATGACTTTTATGATTATTGTGCTCCACCTCATCATCAGCTAAGGCTGTATGACAACGACTGCACCAGTTAATAATATAATCACCCT
>CAZBDD010000417.1:0-1744 GCA_964490475.1 uncultured Desulfovibrionaceae bacterium | reverse complement strand
ATCTAAAAAATATCTTCGCTTGCCAAAGGAAACACTATGCTCACACATTTTACTCCGGCTACGCCCAAAAGCCTTAAAGTGCCTTGTATTACTCTTATCGGTATGCCCGGTGTAGGAAAGTCCACTGTAGGCCTTGCTTTATCAAAAGAATTAGAATGGGCATTTGTGGATAGTGACTATATTATTGAATCCCTTTATGCCGTGCCCCTTCAAGAAGTGACAGACGCCGTCAGTAAAGAAGAGTTTCTTGATATTGAAATGCAGGTCATTGAATCATTAAGGCTTTTTCGTACTATCATAGCCACGGGTGGTTCTGTAATTTATCGTGAAACTGCTATGCAACATTTGCGCGCCTTGGGGCCCATTGTCTACTTACGAGCACCGTTAGATCTTATTTTAGAGCGTATTGCTCGCAATCCACAACGAGGTATTGCTATTGCCCCAGGGCAAACCATAGAAGATTTATTTAAAGAGCGCAGTGCCCTCTATGAAAAATATGCCCACTGTACCCTAGATGTAAATTTATATACCCCCGAAGAATGCGCCAAAGCTGTGGAGCATATATTGCGCTCGCAACATTTCATGCCTTAACAGCCTGTTACACTTTTTTTTATTTTGACGATACAAGGGCGGCGCGAGAGCTCAGAAATATCTTGACAAGCAAAAGACTATTGTGGCACTTTGATTCTAGGAAAAAAATTATGAAATACTTTTTGCAAATTTCCTTTTTTAGCTTCTTTAGCTTTTTTATCCATACCGTAGGAGCACGGAAGGGGAATTTGTTGCATTCTTAGAAGTCTTAAGAAAAAAACAATATAAAGCCGTTTCCGTGAGGAGGCGGCTTTTTTTGATAAGTAAAACATTTTAAAAAGAAGGATGACAGCATGGCTTTGGACATTGCAATTTGGCTTGGTTACATTGTAGTTTTTGTTTGGTTGGCTCGTAAAGGCAGCGGATACGACGTGACTACCACTGGGGCTGTAGGTTTTATGGTGCAAGCCTTTGCCTACGTGGCTACCTATGTTTCTGCTGTGGCTCTTATTGGCTTTGCAGGTTTAGCATATTTGTATGGGGTGCAAATTTCTCTTGTAGGTGTAGGCGTGGCTTTGCTAGGCACCTACTTTGCCTACATGGTTTTTGCATGGGACACAAAGGAATTACAAAATAAATTACAAGCAAGAACCCCAGCACACCTCATAAGCCTTAGCCATAACTGTCCAAAGTTACGGGTGTTTCTTGGAATTATTTTTGCCATATTCCTTTCTGTCTATGCCTCTGCCGTACTCAAAGGCGCTGCTGTAATGCTAGCTACCATAGTGCCCGCCAGCAATGACATACTAATATGGGCTTTAGCTATTTTTGTAGGTTTCTTGGTGTGGTGGGGCGGCTTGCGCGGTGTGCTCTATACAGAAGCCATGCAAGGCGGGGTTATGCTCATTGGCATACTGCTACTCATGTATGCCGTATTACAAAAAGTAGGTGGCCCCATTGCCGGCTGGGAAACTCTTTCTCAATTGCCTCCCACCGATAAAGCGAACAACGGCTTTACCTCTCTTTCTTCTGGCAGTCAGGGCATGTTCATTTTCTCCCTCGTTCTTGTGATGTCTGTGGCCACTTGGGCACAACCACAAATGATTCAGCGTCATTTCGCCTTACAAAAGAAAAAAGATGTACATAAAACAGCCCTTGTTGCCACCGCCATTATCTTTACCTTAGTGGCCGGCATGTTTTTCATTGCGGCGCT
>CAZBDD010000416.1:0-1744 GCA_964490475.1 uncultured Desulfovibrionaceae bacterium | reverse complement strand
GTAAAGCCGTTGAGCACAACGCCTTCAGGGGTTTTAACGGCATTTTCTAAAAGAGCCATAATCATCCTCCGATACGCCTAAGGCGTAAATTTTTTTTGGGAGCACAAGAGTAAACAAAATATTTTAGATGTCAAGAAAAAAAGCGTATGCCTTGCTACCCTTCTTTTTCTCTATCATTAAAAATAGTTATTTTGTACCATTTCCCCATGTTTCATTAAATATCTTTTCTGGGGCAAAGGTATCTCGCGTCTTGAAAGGCTGATCAGGATGTCCACATACCACCACGCCAAGCACATGGGCATGTTTAGGCAAAGAAAACAGCGTATCAAAAGCCTCAATCCTTTCTTCATCGGGATACACACCTGTCCACACAGTGCCAATGCCAAGAGCCCGACCTGCTAGCAACATATTTTGCAAAGCTGCCGAGCAATCTTGTTGCCAGTACCCTGGGTATTTTTCTGCCTGTAAATCAGCACAAACCACTATACATACAGAAGCATCTTTAGCCATTTGTGCATAAGGGTTGCGCGCAGCAATGGCTTGCATGGTTTCTTTTTCGCGAACCACAATAAAACGCCATGGCTGAGAATTACCAGCACTGGGCGCGGCCATGGCAGCTTCTAGCATGCGCTGTACATGAGCATCGCTTACAGGTTCTGCTGTAAATTTTCGTATACTGCGGCGCGTAAATAACGCTTCAAAAATATCCATATTTCTACTCCTTACTCTACATTATATGTAGATGTTATAGCTAATATCACTTGTATCTCATATGGCTCTTATGGTCAAATAGGCTCTTGCCTAACTGCCCCAATGGCTTTATAGTATTAACCATGGAAAAAACATTTACGCTTAAGGCACAAGACGGCGCGGCACGAACCGGTGTTTTACGCACAGCCCATGGAGATATTCAAACCCCCATCTTCATGCCTGTGGGTACGGTAGGTTCTGTAAAAGCTATTGCTCCCGACGATTTACATGATATTCAAGCAGAAATCATCTTGGGTAATACCTATCACCTCTATTTACGCCCCGGCGACGATTTAGTAGCGCGGCGCGGCGGATTGCACGGTTTTTCCGCTTGGGATAAACCTATTTTAACCGACAGTGGCGGTTTTCAGGTCTTTAGCCTTAACGATCTTCGTAAAATCAGTGAAGAAGGTGTAGAGTTTCGTTCTCATATTGATGGTTCGAAGCATTTTTTCACGCCGGAAAATGTTATTAAAATTCAACGCAACCTAAACTCTGACATCATGATGGTTCTAGACGAATGCGTGGCCTATGGCAGTGATTATGCCTATACCGAAAAATCTCTGGCTCTTACCACGCGCTGGGCCAAACGCGCACGCCAAGCTTACCCTGCCGGCACTGCCCCCAACTTACTTTTTGCCATTACCCAAGGGGGATTCTTTAAAGATTTGCGACAGCGCTCGGTAGAAGAATTATGCGGTCTTGATTTTGACGGCTTTGCCATCGGCGGTCTTTCTGTGGGGGAAAGTAAAGAAATCCTCATGGAATTTCTCTATTATACGGCACCTCTGCTCCCCAAAGATAAAGCCCGTTATCTTATGGGCGTAGGCACACCACTAGACATTGTTAATGGTATTGCCGCCGGAATTGATATGTTTGACTGCGTTTTACCCACGCGCAATGCTCGTAACGGCACCTTATACACTTCCCTTGGCAAAATAAACATTAAACGTAAAGAATTTGCCGAAGACGATAGCAGTCTTGACCCTGCTTG
>CAZBDD010000415.1:0-1770 GCA_964490475.1 uncultured Desulfovibrionaceae bacterium | reverse complement strand
AAATACGCACCATAAAGTTCATGGTACTGCCCGCAATACCAAGGCCTTTTCCTACGATGGTTTGTATAAAAGAGGCTAAAAATGACGTAAGTTCTTGCGTTATTTTTGTAATGCCTCCTTCAAAGCCTGGAACCATACGCACCCAGGAATCTATGCTATCAAAAAAAGCTTGCATTTCTGGCCCGTATATCCAGCCAGATTTTTGTAATTGATCTAAAATACGCAAACCGTTCATGGCTTGTGGTATAATCATAAGCAAAACAATAGTGATGGGCAAAATGATACTTAAAGTTAAAACAATGCCTACGCTAAAAGTAGCTGTCTTTTTATTCCAACGATTCAATAAGTGGGAATACAGGGGGCGTAGCAAAATGGCAAAACACCCCGCCAAAAAAACTTCTGTGGGAAAAGGCCAAAGTAGAATGCCCCAAGAGCACACCACAAGAAAGGTATATAGTCTGTGCAAAATTATTTTCCTCTTGTAAAATATACATGGTTATAGAAATAAAAAATACCTTTTATATTTTTTTTCGCAATAACTTTATAGTAATTATTTTTATATAAAAATATCTTCATAAGGCTTTAAAAAGCTAAGAAAAAGTAAAAACTTTATATCGTTATACTGATGCTTTTGGCATATTTTTTGCTATATTTATGGCATAATAAACATAGGCAAAAATATCCATATGGGAGGGTATCGTGAAAAAGCTCACTAACGCCATAGATACCATGCTTCGCGTGCATAATGTATCGGATGCGGCATCCTTAGCAAACAGCGCGTCTTCTTTGCACCATTGGCAAGAACGAGTGCCCGTCAATCAAGAAGAACAAGCCTTACAAGTGGTAGAACATTGCTTAAGAACTTTTGGCCCTGAAGCAATGCAAGAGTTAGAGAGCCATGTGGAGCAACTTCAAGAAGAGTTCCTTGCTCATCTAAATACCCTTTTGTTGGAAAAGAATATTAACCTAAATGAAAAGCTTGTGCTGAATCTTTCTAACGAAAATGTTTTGGTTTTGCAATGCCAAGAACAAGAAGAAGCTCTTCTGGCTATCTTAGGGGAAAACGATGTTCTGCATGAGCGTTTGCAAGAATTACGTGCTATGGCCCTACTAGCTCATGGTTTACAGTATGCTATCTCTGCTCGCGATGCCAAGGCCGCTGCAAATTTAGCAGAGTATAATGTTTGTGTTAAAGGAAAACTTTCACATTTTTACTTAAGGTAGTTTGTGCATATTCCCTATGGGGTAGGCGACTACACTTTTCGGTGATACCAAATGAATATTTTAAAGTTTTTTATCTTTCTCTACACTTTTTTCAGCATCCTTTTATAGCCATAGAAGGTTGTGCCTCCTTTTCTCCTCTTTTTTTCTTTTACACTACTACGCTAACAGAAAAGAATGCGTAAGTTCTATTTTCTGAGAAAAGTTTTTCATATCGACTTTTTTAACGAACTGTTATAAAAGAGTTATCTACATAATGAGACCTCTGCACAGGCAAAAATGCATAAAGAATACTTTTGTAGTTTTTATGTTGAATTCTATACATAAAAATAATTATGCAGAGGCCTTATAATTTTGAACAGTTTGTTGAAGTAAGAGCCCAGCATAATTTCTTTTTAGGTGCAATTTTCAAAGTAAAAAAATTATACAGCTAAAAAGAACTATCAGCCTGTTGATGGAGAAAACATGAAGGAAGAGTCCTCTCTGAGCAAAGAAAAAAATGCTCTACCTACGGCACACAGCATTATGCAAGAGCATGCAAAGCAAGGC
>CAZBDD010000414.1:0-1770 GCA_964490475.1 uncultured Desulfovibrionaceae bacterium | reverse complement strand
GAATCTTGCAATGGTGATGGGCAAATTCGTGTAGAGATGCATTTTTTACCCGACGTATACGTCACATGCGATGTGTGCAAAGGTAAGCGCTATAATCATGAAACCCTTGAGGTACGCTATAAAGGGCTAAATATTGCCGAGGTGTTGGAGCTTTCTGTGGCTCAAGCGCGCAAATTTTTTGAAAATTACCCTGTGTTAGAAAGACGTCTATCAGTACTAGAAGACGTAGGTTTAGAGTATATTCGCTTAGGCCAACCGGCCACCACTCTTTCTGGTGGAGAAGCACAACGCATAAAAATTTCGCGTGAACTTGGCAAAAAATCTCTGCCGGGCGCCATGTACATCTTAGACGAGCCCACAACAGGTTTACATATGCATGAAGTGGGTAAACTTATACAAGTTTTGCATAAACTGGTAGAGAGAGGAGCCACGGTGGTGGTTATTGAGCATAATACCGACGTGATTTTGAGTTCCGACCATGTGCTGGATCTTGGCCCCGGTGGCGGAGAAAATGGTGGTTATATTGTGGCTGCAGGAACACCAGAAGCCATTGTAGCAGACCCGCAATCAGTAACAGGGAAATTTCTTATGGAAGAGCGTAATATTCGCCGTAAACGCCGCCTTGGTTAAGAAGAATATTCATGCATAGTACACCTCAAAACCCTTTATGCGTGGTGGGTCTTACCGTTTACAATGATGCCGAGCACATAGCCCAAGCTGTGCAATCTATCCTTGAGCAAAGCTATGAAAATTTTATTTTTTGTATTGTAAATGACGGCTCCACCGACGAAACCACAAGCACTCTTAAAAGCTTTCAAGACCAACGATTACATCATATTCATTGGGATGAAAACAAAGGTAGACCTTTTGCGCGAAATGTTATTTTGGATTTTGCTACGCGCATGCACCACGAACAAAAAGCACAATATTTTTTCTGGATGGATGGAGACGACATTGCCCTGCCACAGCGTTTGGAAAAACAAGTGGCGTATATGGAAAGTCATCCTGATGTCGATATATTAGGCTCTGCTGTAACATATTTTGGACAAGCGTCTGGCAATATAAAAAAACCGCACTCGCATGCAGCTATTAAAGCCCAAAGTATTTGGGGGGCGTCTTTATTTAACCCTACATGTTGTTTTCGTTTATCAACACTTACAAGAACTGCATTGCGCTATGACGAAACCCTACTTAGAGCGCAGGATTACGCTTTTTGGATAGATGCTCTTTTTCAAAGTTCCTTATGTATGGCAAATATGTCTGAACCTCTGCTCCTGTATCGTTACGCACCACGTGCCAGCACCTCCCTTTATCACGCCATGGCTGTAAAAACACTTTTGACCTATCTAAACTTACCCAATGACCCACAAAGTTGTTTACTACACACCTTGCTTTCTTGTTCTGATTTTACCATTTTGCAAGATAAATCCACAAACATAAGCCCCATGAAGCTCGTGCATGGAGCCAATGCTGTTTATGAAGCTGTTCTAGCCCAAGAAATTTTGCACATGGGGCACTTCTTACGCATAACGCATTATAAGATGGAACGTTTTTTTGCATGCCCTCTCTTAGAAGCTGAAGAAAGAATAACTCTGTTAAAAGCATATGCAGCCCTACCACTGGGAAGGACACATGACTTACGCCCTTTATTTAGTCGAAGCTGAAAAACACATTTTCATGCATTTTTCAGAAAGGCACGCCCACTCCAAATGTTATTTCGCGCCCGCCGCAAGTGAATTGCGGCTCATTTTTCGTGGCGCAAAATTTTCG
>CAZBDD010000413.1:0-1775 GCA_964490475.1 uncultured Desulfovibrionaceae bacterium | reverse complement strand
AAATGGTAATATCCCATTCAGCTTTAAACAAGGGATCAAAAAAAGGCAAACCTGTTACGTGATCCCAATGATTATGGCTCAAAAAAATATGACATTTTTTTGGTTTCAGGCTATTTTTTATGTGTAAACCTAGATTACGCAAACCAGATCCTGCATCTAAAATAATATGAGATGCCTCAGGCACATCTATACTATAACAGGAAGTGTTACAGCCATAACGTGCCGACATGGAGCACCCACTAGCTAAAGAACCACGCACTCCCCAAAGTCTTACTTGCATTGAATCCCTCAATTTTTTCTTATAAAAAGAAAGTATTATTCTCTAGTTCACATAAAAGACAGTTAAAACATATTTAATTTTATTAGCACGCTAAACATATAGGTTATTTTTGTCAATGAATAAAAAAAAATGCTACATAAAATCTTTAAAAAAAATCTAAATTTTTTCTAGTAATTATATACTTTATCTATATTTTTGTAATTTTTCTTTACAAAAAACTGTAAAAAAATTATCCTCCATCAATGAAGAAGTATAAACAGATTTACAAAAAAGCCTTGCGCTATTAATGATTTGATAAAATAAAAAAAATCATAGCTTTAGAATTTTTTAAATAGCCATGATGTGTAAATAAAAAATACAATAAAAATGTCAAAACCACCTACAAAAGGACTTGTTGTGCAAAAAATATTTACTCTATGCTTCGTATTCACTTTGCTTTTACCCATGCATGTTTTGGCGCAAAATACAAATGCAGGCACAACAACACATTTACAGCAAAGCAAGGCACATGCTGCTACTCTTTTAAAGCAAGCCAAGTATCAAGAAGCTTTTTCAGCCTATAGCACATTGTTGCGCGAAAACCCCACGGATGA
The DNA here is from genome assembly GCA_964490475.1 of uncultured Desulfovibrionaceae bacterium. Classification (GTDB taxonomy): domain Bacteria; phylum Desulfobacterota; class Desulfovibrionia; order Desulfovibrionales; family Desulfovibrionaceae; genus CAYJAD01. Next base: position 902 of record CAZBDD010000413.1, on the reverse strand, counting down.
TGTGATTAACCTTGGCTATGCCAGAGCAGCTTTGCGTACCAAGCAACCGGGGCAAGCCGTCATGGCTTATGAGCGTTTGCTCACTAAATATCCTTCACAAGCCATCTTACTTCGTGAGCTATCCTATGCATTACGCATGCAAAATGATATGCAACGCTCCACTATGGAACTGGCAAAAAATCCTAAAGCCAAAGAAGCTGAAGAAAAACTTACTGCACAATTACAAGAAGAAAATAATACTAAAATAACGGGAAAGTTGCGTGCTGGTATTCTTTATGACAGCAATGTTAATGGTGGCCCTGCATCTAACAGCCTCTCTTTAGGCCGTTGGAATGTTAACCTTGTGGATGGTAAAGCACAGGACAGTATAGCTGGTTATATAGGCGGACAAATTTCTGTGTATCATCGCCTTCAAAAAGATAAGCCTTGGTGGGTTGTGGGCGATGGAGCCTTTTACGCCCGTTATAATGCGCACGAAAATTTGTATGATATGGGTTTGTCTTCTTCTGAATGGGGAACAACCTCTTTAGGCTTACGCCACCTTACAAGTAACAGCTTGTTTGAAGTACGTGCTAGAGCTCAGATTTTTGATTACGCTTTTGAACAAAACATCATTGCTGTAGGCCCAGAAATGCAATTTGCCTATGCTGTCACTCCCACAGTGCATCTTTTAACCAAGGCTAACATTGCACATCGTGTTTATTCAGACAGCGAGGGTTTTAATGGCTGGTATATGTCTGCAGGGCAGTATATTCGCTTTTTCACAAATAATAAAAAACATTATATAACTGTAGGCGGGCGTTATCTTGGTGGTTTTGCAGAGCAAAGTGTAAACACCTATGATGGTTTTGAAGTAAGTCTTGATGCAAGCATAAGTTTACCACATGACATAAAGCTTTCCC
>CAZBDD010000412.1:0-1778 GCA_964490475.1 uncultured Desulfovibrionaceae bacterium | reverse complement strand
GCCGACTATTGGTACAAATATGTGGGGCTTGATGGACGTGTTGTAGGCATGACCAGCTTTGGCACATCAGCTCCCGGCGATGTGCTGTTTAAGCATTATGGCTTTACAGTGGAAAACGTTGTGGCAAAAGCTAGAGAAATTATATAATATCTAACCTTCTTGGGGAGGGGATTTTTTTGGAAAATTTCCTCCCTAGTATTCCTTCCTCTTAAATCAGTAATTATAAAGTTGTTATATTTCAAATGTATATTGTTTTTGCACGAAGGTTTTGTGCAAATATATGCTTCTTTCCTTATTTGAAAATTTTTGCTAGCATCTACAATCTCTTCCGCTTCTCTTAGGTTTTTTGAAAGGTGTAAGATATTAGGAAGTCGATTTTACTATACATTTTACTTATGAAAAGGTTGTTCTCATGCTTTTACTTAAAGATCTTGATGTACAAGGTAAGACGGTTGTTATCCGCGAAGATTTAAATGTCCCTTTAAAAGATGGCGCTGTAACAAATGATAAACGCATTCGTGCCGCTGTGCCAACCATACAAATGGCCTTGGACAAAGGCGCCGCTGTCATTGTGCTGTCACATTTAGGACGCCCCACAGCCGGTGTTTTTGAAGAAAAATTTTCTTTGCGACCCGTGCAAGAACATTTGGCAAAAGTGTTGGGTGTTCCTGTGGCATTGGCGGCAGATCCTAGTGACGTGCAAGCTCAGGTGGGGCAAGTGGTTTTATGCGAAAATGTTCGCTTTTTAGAAGGTGAAAAGAAAAATAATGAGGCATTGGCTCAGCGCTTTGCAGACCTTGGCGATGTGTATGTCATGGATGCTTTTGGTTCAGCACACAGGGCTCATTCAAGTACTGAAGGGGCCATACGCAAAGCTAAAGTTGCCTGCGCTGGCCCTCTAATGGCAGCAGAATTAGAAGCCTTTGCTAAGGTACTTACAGCACCTAAGTCTCCCTTGGTAGCTATTATTGGAGGCTCTAAGGTTTCAACAAAATTAGCTTTGTTAGAAAACTTATTGAGCAAAGTCGACAGGCTTATTGTGGGCGGCGGTATTGCCAATACCTTTTTGGTGGCAGCCGGCTACAGTGTAGGGGCGTCATTATATGAGCCAGACTTGGTAGAAGAAGCTAAACGTATTTTAGAAAAAGCCAAGGCCAGTGGCACTGAATTACCTTTACCCACAGACGTGGTTATAGCTAAAGAGCTTGCCCCTGGGCAAAACGTGCAAACCGTAGCCGTGGATGCCGTGCCCGCCGATCAAATGATTTTAGACGTGGGTCCCAAAACCGTAGAAGCCTATAAAGCTCTTTGCGCTGATGCAGCGACTATTATTTGGAATGGCCCTGTGGGTGCCTTTGAAACCGAACCTTTTGGCGCCGGTACTAAAGATTTAGCAGAAGCTTTGGCTGCTGGTTCCGCTTTTGTAGTGGTAGGTGGCGGTGATTCTGTGGCAGCGGTGGAGCAGTATGGCCTTGCAGATAAAATGGGCTATATTTCCACCGGCGGCGGTGCATCGTTAGAATTATTAGAAGGCAAAATTTTACCAGCCGTGGCTGCCTTGCAAGATAAAAATTAAGGATACGTTGATTCATTATTGTTTCTGGGGGAAGCTTTTGCTAGCGCCAAAAAGTTCCCCCAGACCCCCTTCAAAACGCGCTTATTATTCTTATCTTAATGTAAAATCAGAAGAAAGCTTTGGCGACAATGTTTTTTATAGTAACACTTTTTTGACTTAGTATTTACTAGATAAAAAATGAATTCTAGTGTATATTGCGCTA
>CAZBDD010000411.1:0-1779 GCA_964490475.1 uncultured Desulfovibrionaceae bacterium | reverse complement strand
TGGCGCAGTGATACAACATAATTCAGCACAAGCTGAATTATGAGATGCGTTCTAGTAAAATTATAACCAAAGGACGTACTATGCATACGTTTTTCTGTCGTTTTTTCACCATTAGTCTGAGTTTTTTATGTACGTTGGCTTTGTGTTATTCTTTTGTGCAAGCAGCATCTTTTAATTTTATTGATCTTAAAGACTATAAAGTCATTGCCGTAGAAGGGCTAAAGCACACCAAAGAAGGTGATAACGAAATTTCTTTTGTCAGAGGAAAAGTCGAGCCCCTGAGTGTGCTAGACGACAGAGACGAACTTGTGACCTTTAGCGTAGGCAAAGGGAGCAAAGAACAATTTGCCGCTTTTTTTGCCAAGCAAAGCTCGCCAGACATCGTTTTCACGCGCAAAGAGGTACGTCTTGATAACGATAACGCTTTCACCGCCTTTACCGTGGAAAACAGAGAAAGCGGCGAACGCGGTCTTACCCTTTTTGCCGCCGATGGCTACTTTTTCAATGTGACCACTTATACTTGTGTACCACAATTGCCCTTTATGCTCTATGCCATTGACAGCACAAATACTTCTTTAAAAAATATCTTTCGCACCATAGCTTTTCAAAAAACACAAGATGATGGCGAAAAGTGGGAAGCATGGTTGAGTAGTCCCAGAATAGGGCTTGGCAAATTTGAAGCCAATGTATCCATGCTTGATATGACGATGAGTATTGCCACTAATCTGAATATGGAAAAGAACAAAAGGTGGGAAGCCAGCGAAGTAAACAATTTCACCGTCATAACGCCGCATCTAGGCACCTATGAAAGTGACTTATGGGTAGCCGTGGTACCTTATTCCACCCCGCAAGATACCGGCCTTAACGAGCATTTTTATGATACAATGCGTGCTATATTAAATAACGCAGGCATAGCCAACACCACCCGAGGGCGCTATTATGGCGGCGAATATAACTTTTATACCTCCACAGGCGGTGAAGGTTCTGCCAGCCTTATTGACGACAACGCGCTTATTACGGTGGAACGTCATCTGGGGTGTTCTTCCCAAATGGCAGACTATTTTCGCACTTTTTTATATAAAAATTATACAAGCTCTCCCCCTCCTAAAGACATAAGTGCAGAAGAGATTGCCGCATTTAAAAAAGCGGCACCCACTGATCCTGCTGTCATACAACAGCTTCAAAGCGACTTGATGCGCGCCGTAGAAAAGGATAAATATGGCGATTATGTCGCCGCTGAAAAGATTCTTCAACGCGGTATTGATGTGAATTTCCTTATAAACGGTTTTACACCGCTAGCCAAGGCCACCCAAAAGGACGCCATGGGTATTGTGGCATTATTATTCAAATATGGGGCACATGTGGACGGTGTTCCTCAAAACCATACCAATTGGACGCCACTAGCCATAGCCGCCAATAGTAATAACGTAAACGCAGCAAAATATTTCTTAAAACATAAAGCCGATGTAAATCTCTTATGCCATGGTGCGCCACCACTTGTACGAGCCATGATGAAAGCCTTCACAGATCAAAGCGAATTGGTGCAATTGCTCTTAGACCATGGCGCAGACCCCAACAAAGGAGAACTCTATGGCTTTAATCCTACACAATTTGCCGTGAAAAATGCCAAAGCAAAATATCTTCCCTTGCTCTTAGCCAAGGGAGCCAATTTGCATGTGCGCGATCAATATCAAAAAAGTTTACTCATGCTTGTTGCCGAACTGTACCCCACCGATGACGGGCTTACTGAAGAAGATAAGCGCAAAACCATGCAATTTC
>CAZBDD010000410.1:0-1786 GCA_964490475.1 uncultured Desulfovibrionaceae bacterium | reverse complement strand
AATGGGCAGTCTGCGGCGTCAGTTAGCTATTTTTAGTCAGGTCATGGGGGAAAGATATACCCTCAAAGAAATTTCTATTTACTAAATCAGTGTTTCCTTAAAAATTATAATTATATTGTTCTTCATGCTCCTCTGTGAGTATGCATTGAAAGGGGAAATATGCGCAATAGATTGCAAAAAACTTTTTCTTTATTCTTCATTTGCTGTGTATTCATGATGCTATTAAGTGTTGCTTGTGTTCACGCTGCTACGTCTCAAACTACCTCTTCGGCGGTGCAAAATGCCGGAGTACCTAGTTTAGATACTTTGCCTGGTACTGAAATTACGCCCGAGCAAATGGAAAAGTATTTTCCGGCACCTTTAAAAGGAACTGCTGAAGGTATGGATGGCGGGGCAGGTATAGCACCACATGTACCCGTGCTTCCTGTAAAACCTTCATCGTCTCCTCCTCATAATGGGGTAGTTTTACCAAGGGTACCAGAGCAAAGCACTACAGTACCGTCATTTTTACAGGTGGTGCCTTCGACGCCGCAAACCCCAGAGCTTACACCTGCACGTTCCGGTGAGGTGGTGCCTAGGGCTTCCATTCAAACAAATACCTCTCCTACGCTGCCTTTATTGGCGCAACAGAGTGGTTTTCCTCCCGTGGAGATTATGCTAGGCCAAATGGTTATGGCAGGATTTACCGGCACAGATATGGAAGATGACGCTCCTGTATTGGCGCTTATTAAGCAAGGAAAGTTGGGTGGTGTTTTTTTAGAAGCTTTGCCTCCAAAAAGCCCCCAAAATGTGCATATGACGCAAGCTCCTTTACCGCTTATGTTAGGTGGGCAAGGTAAACAGGGTATGGGGGCTGGACTTTTATCTGCATCTACACAAGCGCAAGGGAGTAAAATACCGCTGGGAGCACAGGGGAATATAGCTTCCCCCACACAGTTACGTCAGCTTATAGCCACATTACAGCACGCCGTACCTGAGGGCTCTTTGGCTTTATGGGTGGCGGTGGAACAAGAAGGTGGCACTGTACAAAGCTTGCGTAGAGATTTAGGTTTTGAAGGGCTTGCGGCAGCGGCTTCGTTGGGGCAAGGAACCATAGAAAATACGGAAATTGCAGCTCGTCGTGCCGGCATCGAAATGGCGAGTTTGGGAATTAATTTTGTGCTTGGCCCTGCCGGTGATGTTAATGTAAATCCACTTAGTGAGAATATAGGCAAGCGTTTTCGATCTTTTGGGCCCAGTCCTTCACAAGTAACAGCGCATGTGCAGGCTTTTACCAAGGGAGTTTTTGCTGCAAAAGTATTGCCTTGTATACGAAATTTTCCGGGTACTGGCTCCGTAATGCAGGGTTTTGTTTCATCAATGCAGGGGTTTGCTTCATCTGCTAGCACAACGCCAAATTTTTTACAGACCATACCAGATCTTGCGGCTTCGTGGCAATATGGAGAACTTACGCCCTATGCGCAAAGTTCTTTGCAAAATTATGATGCTGCAATACAGCCGGCTCTTATCTATCATAGAGGCTACGATGCTTTATATCCTGTCCCTTTATCGCAAAAAGTTTTACATCACGTGTTACGCGGCCAACTAGGTTTTAGAGGCATTATTCTTTCACCGGACTTACGCGCATTACAACCTTTTTACTCTTTACAAGAAAGTATACTCTTGGCAATAGCCGCAGGAGTGGATATATTATTAGTGTCAGAGCCTGCGGCCACTATGCCCATGCAAGATTCTTTTTTGGGTTTGGGAAATTTAGGAGCATTAGATATTTTGGGGCAAGGCCTTG
>CAZBDD010000409.1:0-1788 GCA_964490475.1 uncultured Desulfovibrionaceae bacterium | reverse complement strand
ATGTGGCGCAAGCATTACTTAAGGGAAGCATTATCGCCATGAAAGGGCTTGGGGGCTTTCATTTAGCATGCTCTGCCCTAGATGAAAACGCTATTATGCGCCTGCGTCAGCGTAAACAACGCCCTCATAAACCCTTGGCTGTGATGGTAGAAAATATGGCCACAGCGCGGCTCTTAGCGCATATTTCTTCGCAAGAAGAAGCACTACTCACCGGCGTGCAAAAACCCATTGTGCTCTGTCAACGCAAAGACACATTGCCGGATATTTTAGCTCCAGATACCAACACCATTGGTCTTGTTTTACCCTACACTCCCTTACATAAAGCTTTATTTATGCATTTGCGAAAAATAACGCCTACTCCTTTAGCCTTAGTTATGACTTCAGGTAATGCCGCAGGAGAACCCATTTGTCTTGGCAACAGGGAGGCGTTATCGAAGCTTTCTTCCATGGCAGACATATTTCTATTACACAATCGTGATATTTTAGTGCGAAACGATGATTCCGTATGCGCTGTATTTGCAAAACAAGCCACAGCTGAAAATCTTCAAACGAGCACAATATTCTTGCGTCGGGCCAGAGGCTACGTGCCTAGAGCTATTTCTTTAATGAAAGAAGGCCAAAAAAAGCGCTTTGGCTCTGTGCTAGGTATGGGAGCTCAATTAAAAAACACTGTTTGCTTAAGTAGAGGAGATACCGCTTTTGTCAGTCAGCATATTGGAGATATGCACTCTGTTCATACCCTTGCTTTTCAAAGAGAAGTGGTGACATATTTACAAATGCTTTTACAAGTGCGCCCTGATGCTGTGGTGCATGATTTACATCCCGATTTTTTAAGCACTCATGCGGCTAAGGAATATGCCGCCCAGTGGAATGTACCTTGTTTTTCCTTGCAGCACCACTATGCGCATGCTTATGCCGTATTGGCAGAACATATGAGCCAAGAGCCTTGTTTGGCCCTATGTCTGGACGGAACAGGCTATGGGGAAGACGGTACTATTTGGGGCGGTGAATTGCTTTATATTCACGGAGAACAAAAGCAACGTATGGGGCGTTTGTCACCCTTTGCCCTTATGGGGGGAGAACAAGCCATCAAAGAACCTTGGCGTCTAGCCCTAACATTAGCCCAAGGTACAGAACTAGAAGAAGAGTTATGCATGCAGCTGCCACAAGGTATTATGCTTTTAGAGCTGCTTAAGAAAAAATTTCCTGCTCCCATAACTTCATCAGCAGGGCGGCTTTTTGATGCCGTTTCAGCCGGCCTTGGTTTATGCCAACATATTAGCTATGAAGGGCAAGCTGCCATATTATTAGAACAGGCTCAAAAACATTTACCACATACAGCATTACCGCATTCCTCACATCTTGTATCTTTTAAAGATGACCTTTGGGAAATTTCTAGCACAGAATTATTTAAGCTTAGTCTACAAATAGCGAAAAAAGAGGGGCTTTCCGCTGCGGCTCATGCCTTTCATGCGCACTTTTCTTCAGCATTTTTACACATGACGCAATGCGCCGCCACTACAATGGGAATACAAAATGTACTTTTATGTGGAGGGGTATTTCAAAATGCCACGGTGTACGCCCTTCTTGCTGAAGGATTACAGAAAGTAGGCTTTAAGGTATTACTTCCTAAAAATTTGCCCAGCAATGACGGGGCTATATCTTTAGGCCAAGTATATTACGGGCTTATAAAAAAAAATGATTAGTGTACTTTTTGGATTATACAGAGATTTTTATTGAAGGGGGTCTGGGGGAAACTTTTTGGCGTTAGCAAAAGTTTCCCCCAGA
>CAZBDD010000408.1:0-1794 GCA_964490475.1 uncultured Desulfovibrionaceae bacterium | reverse complement strand
CCGTACTTTAAAGATAGTTTTGGCGTATTACATGATACTACGCGTTGCATAGGGTGCCGCCAATGCGAAAAGGCTTGCCAAGAGGTAAATACCTTACCTATGCCGGAAAAACCATTTAGCGACCTTAGCGTCACTCACACTAAACGCCGTACTTCTGCCTATGCTTGGACAGTGGTAAATAGGTATAGAGTGGATGACAAAGAAGTGTATCGTAAATTGCAATGCCTACATTGTAATGATCCTGCATGTGCCTCAGCTTGCTTTGCTCAATGCTTTAAAAAAGAAGCCAATGGCGTTGTAAGCTATAAGGGTGATCAATGCGTAGGTTGTCGTTATTGCATGGTAGCTTGTCCTTTCTACATGCCCGGTTATCAATATGATGAGCCTTTTAACCCGCTCGTGGCAAAATGCACTTTTTGCCAGCCTCGATTGGAAAAGGGCTTGCTTCCTGGTTGTGTAGAAGGCTGCCCCATGGATGCCTTAACCTTTGGTAAACGCTCTGACCTTATTAAAATTGCACGTAAGCGCATTGAAGCTAGTCCTGAGCGATATGTGGATTATGTGTATGGCGAGAGCGATGCTGGCGGCACAGCTTGGATAACCCTTGCCGGTGTTGACCAATCAAAGCTTGGACAAAATATGGACCTTGGCAATCGCCCCATGGGTGAATTGACTGCTGGTGCTTTAGGCTCTGTGCCTATGATTATTGCATTTTGGCCAGCGCTTTTTGCCGGTGTCTATGGTATCACCAAAATGAAAGATGCCATGGCTAAAGCAGAAGATAAGGAAGCCAAAGAAAAAATAAAAGCACAAATGGACACTGCTTTAGAAAAAATTGAAGCTGAGCAGGGAGCAGATGTTGCCGCCAAGGTAAAAGAAGCTTTTTGTGACGCTCAAAAAGCAGATGCCTGCTGTAAGCACGGGGAGGATAAGTAGTATGAGCCATGCAGAAAATATTGTTATCCCCACCAAGGATAAACTCTTTAATATGGGGCCCTTTTCTTTGCGCCGTCCTGGCAATATGATTACTGCCATTATTTTGGTAGTAGGGCTTATTATAACTTACTTTCGTTTTACCAAAGGTATTGGCGCCGTAACGAACCTTGATGATAATTACCCTTGGGGTATTTGGATTGGGTTTGACCTTATGTGCGGTGTGGCTCTTGCTGCCGGTGGTTACTTTACCACGGTGGCGTGTTATATTTTTGGTATAAAGCAATTTCACTCTGCTGTACGCCCCGCTATAACCACTGCATTCTTGGGCTATAGCTTTGTTGTTGTTGCACTTTTATATGACTTGGGTCATCCATTACGTTTGCCATATATGTTTTTCTTCCCCGGCACAACTTCTGTGCTGTTTGAAGTGGGTCTTTGTGTGGCTACCTATGTAACGGTACTTATGATTGAATTTTCTGTGGCACCCATGGAATGGTTGGCAGGAAAATTTCCTTTCCTTGTAAAATGGCGTAAGGTTGTGCTTCGTGCCACCATTATTCTCACCATCTTTGGTGTGTGTTTGTCCACCTTGCACCAATCTTCTTTGGCCGCACTATTTCTTATTGCGCCCGGAAAGTTACATCCTTTATGGTATTCTCCTTTTATGCCCATGTTCTTCTTTGTTTCCTCTATGGTGGCTGGTTCATCCATGGTAATTTTTGAAGGCATGTTGGCTCATAAAGGTGTACATGATTATATGGACGCCACGCATTTGCGTGAAGCCGATGGTGTTACTGTGGCTTTTGCTAAAGCAGCCTCGCTTATTTTGTTCTCCTACTTCATGTTGAAACTTATTGA
>CAZBDD010000407.1:0-1802 GCA_964490475.1 uncultured Desulfovibrionaceae bacterium | reverse complement strand
AACGTTGCTCAAAGTGCTGCAACAAACGTTTTATACGAGGAATTTCTACTATATCGGTACCTAGGCCACATATCATGGGCATTCCCTATACGCTAGCAATTGCTAAAAAAAATTACAGAAAAAAAGAAAAAAGACGTTTTTTTTGAGCTCTGTAGCTCTTGATTGTTACTGCAACTTATACTAAACAAGCTCTTTGCTTGACGTCAAGCCCAGTCTAGAATATTTTTATAACCTTAGTGTAAAAACTCACATATTATTTGCTTTGACGCATAATTTAATAATCCATAAACTTGTCATAAAGCCAAAAAGTACGAGGAAAGTATGAAACTTTGTATAGTTGGAACAGGCTATGTGGGCCTTGTATCCGCAGCCTGCTTTGCAGAAATGGGAAATAGCGTAACATGTGTAGATGTAAACCCTGAATTGGTGAAAAAATTACAGGGTGGCTCTGTACATATTTTTGAGCCAGGCCTTGAAGGCATGATTCAACGTAGCACCGCCGATGGGCGCTTAACATTCACCACCTCTTTGCAAGACGCCCTTGAAAATGCCGACCTTGCCTTTATTTGCGTGGGTACTCCTTCCGGTGATGACGGTTCTTGTGACCTAAGTTATGTGGAGCAAGTAGCCAGTGACATTGGTAAGTACATGAAAAAAGAGATTATTGTTGTTGATAAATCCACTGTACCTGTGGGCACAGCAGACAAGGTGCGTGCGCTTATTGAGCAATCTTTGATAACACGCCAAACGGTCATCCCTTTTGAAGTGGTTTCGAATCCAGAATTTTTAAAAGAAGGCGACGCTATTCTTGATTTTATGAAACCTGACCGTGTAGTCATTGGCACTTCTTCTGAAAAAGCTGCTGCTGTTATGCGCGAATTATACGCACCATTTACTCGTAATCATGGAAAAATTATAATTATGGGTGTGCGCTCGGCAGAAATGACTAAGTATGCCGCCAATTGCATGTTGGCCACAAAAATTTCCTTCATCAATGAAATTGCCACCATTTGCGAGCATGTGGGCGCCGATGTACGCGATGTGCGCACAGGCATTGGCTCCGATTCACGTATTGGCTATCAATTTATTTATCCTGGTGTGGGCTATGGCGGATCTTGCTTTCCTAAAGACGTAAAGGCACTTATACACACTGCTACCAAGGCTTCTGTAACTCCAGAGCTACTCCATGCCGTGGAAGGAGTTAACGCACGCCAAAAGAAAAATATGGCTCGTCGCCTTAGCGAATATTTTGCCCCGCAAGGTGGTGTCGAAGGAAAAACATTAGCCCTATGGGGTTTAGCTTTCAAGGCCAATACCGATGACATGCGCGAATCTGCCGCCCTTACCATTGTTAAAGACCTTACCGATGCCGGTATGAAAATTCGCGCCTTTGACCCTGTGGCCGCGCAAAATGCCAAGAAGATTTTTAAAGATAATCCTCTTCTAGAAATTGTTGATGATCAATACGAAGCCTGCCAAGATGCCGATGCATTAATGGTTATTACCGAATGGAATCAATTCCGCAACCCAGATTTTGCACGCATTAAGAGCTTGCTTTCGGCTCCTTTACTCTTTGATGGACGTAATTTATATAACCCTGCTTCCATGGCACAACACGGCTTTGCCTATTTCTGCGTTGGACGCAAAAACGAAGCTTAAAAAGCGAACTATCACAAAAATATAATAAACGACCTTCTCAAACAATTGCACCCAAGCTTCTTTTTAAGGATAACATATTGGTGAAATAGGTTTTTTTGAGGGGGAGAGTCTGAGAGGGGGAACTTTTTTTTCCTAAAAAAAGT
>CAZBDD010000406.1:0-1803 GCA_964490475.1 uncultured Desulfovibrionaceae bacterium | reverse complement strand
CTTAAGGGTGCTGGTAAGCAGTCTGCAGCAGAAGGCGAAGAATAATATATTTTTTAAATAGAATATATTGAGGGGGATGAGGCTTAGGTCTTTTCCCCTTTTTTTACATTCAAATTTTTTGGGGGTATCATGAAAAAAATTTTTCTGGCCACACTTCTTAGTATTATTTTTTTCCCTTCCTTTGCAATGAGTGAACAAGATTGCCCTTCACTAAATTTAGGACCAGTTGCCACTGCACATGGTGTCTATGTGGAAACGCAATGGGGCGATTTTCCTTGGACTACCATTAAACAGGATGATGGTAGAAAAATTACAATCATGTGTTCTGAAGAAGAAATGGAAAAACACTTTGGTAAAGTTGGACAGAAGGTCGCTGTAACAAGTGATATGGTACAATTTTTTTACAGTGAAAATTCTCATTGCTATGATAAAATCATAGTATGCACATATAAGGGGGCTTTTCATCAATCCTTTCCGATGCAATAACGGAAGAGTAAGGTTGCTTATCGCTATCTTAAATACAATCGAAAATCATAGTGAGGAAAATAAATATTTTTCTCGAGTCATTCTAGGGCAAAAGGCAATGCATTTTAAGGAAAGTTAAGCCTATAGTACTACTTCAGCGTTAACGGAAAGCAGCGAGAGCCAATGATTTTAAAGTACGTTTTTTTGTAATTTCCTATACTGATCTATGCTGCACCATGTATAAAGTAAAAGGGCAATCCAAATGCAAATAAGCGTGATAAGCGTTGCTTGACTCATGGGCTCATGAAAGATGTATACGCCCACAACTAGGTTGATTGTGGGGGCAATATACTGCATGAGACCTAAAGTAGCTAGCTGTACCCTTTTGCTAGCATAAGCAAAAAGTAATAAAGGAATTACGGTGATGATGCCAGTGCCTGTGAGTAGTAATTGCGTAGATAGAGAATATTCAAGAAAGTGCCCTTGATCTGTGTATCCAAGCCACCAGAGGAAAGACAAGGAGAAAGGGAAAAGTAAGGCTGTTTCTAAAAAAAGCCCCGTAATGACATGGGCTTTAATACTCTTCTTTATATAGCCATAGGTAGCAAATGATGCTGCTAGAACAAGTCCTATGATGGGGAATTGCCCATAAGTTACCACGGAATATAAAACTCCAAAGGCTGCAATGGCGATGGCAAGGCCTTGTAAGCGTGTTAGCTTTTCTTTGAGAAAAATCCGCCCTAGTAGTACTGAAAGCAAAGGATTGATAAAGTAGCCAAGGCTGGCATCTATAACCTTGTCATGCGTTACGCACCAAATGTATAAAAACCAATTGCCAGCTATAATACATGAAGCAATAAAAGCTTTACACAGTAAAACTTTATCTTGAAAGACTGTTCGTATATCTTGCATATACCCACAAACAAGAGCTATCAAAAAGACTGTAACCAGTGACCAAGTCATGCGGTGAGCAAGAATTTCAAAGGCAGCCACGTTATCTAGGGTTTTCCAGTATAGAACAAGAGAACCCCAAACGGTAAAGGCTAAAATACCAGAACCAAGATTTAAAAAAGAAGGCGATGCTTTCAAAGATATACCTGTGATAAAAAAAAAGGGTTTGAGCTTAGCCCAAACCCCTATTATTCTATTTTGTCAATTATTTTTCAAATGATCTTGCGAAAAGGTCTTTAATTGCTTCACGTCCGGAGTCTTCTAGAAAGCGTGTACCTGTAGCAGTAAAATGAGGACGTAAAATACAGGGGTCTTTTTCTACATTCCAACTGTCTTTTTCCCAAGTAAACCACTCTTTTTTACCTTGGTCAAAAACCATGAGTGGCT
>CAZBDD010000405.1:0-1810 GCA_964490475.1 uncultured Desulfovibrionaceae bacterium | reverse complement strand
CTCACTGCCCACCAGCAAAAAATTAAAGCACCTTAACGGGTGCTTTTTTTTTGTGTGTAAAAAAGGATTTCAAATATAAAAGAGTCCTGCATAATGGGTCTTCATCAAAGAAAGGGGCAACATTTGAAGGCTGGTATAATTAAAGCGTTTTGAGGGGATGGGGAGTTTGAGAGAGAGGGAACTTTTGGGCTTTGGCACTTGTCCCTTGAGGGGGAAACTCTCTTCCCCCTCAAGAAAAAATAAGAAAGAATTGTCTATCTAGGTTAACATAAAATAATACACTACAGGCGCCATGAGTAGTCTATATATGGCAAAGGGAACTAATGTCATACGTGAAAGCAAAGATACGAAGCCTTTAATAGCCAATAAGGCTGCGATAAACGAGGCTACAATGCCTAAGGCAAAAAAAGGTATATCAGCAGCGCTGAGAACGTGCCAGCTTTTCAGAAGGTCGTAGCCAGTGGCCGCCACCATGATAGGCACTGCAGCAATAAAAGAATATTCCGCCGCCAAAGTGCGTCCTGTACCCAGTAGCATACCGCCCATAATGGTGGATGCAGAGCGCGAAAAACCTGGCCATAATGCAAGGCATTGAAAGCAACCTATGCCTAAAGCTTCTTTGGGGCCTAGCTGATCTAAGCTTATCAATTTTGCCTCGCCTTTATACGCTTGCATGGAGGGCATGGCTCTTTTTTCCACTATGATCATGAAGAGCGCGCCAACAACTAAGGCTAGAAGCACTGTTTCGGGGGTAAAAAGATACGTCTTAATATAAGAATGTAAGAGTAAGCCCATAACGCAAGCAGGAAGGCTGGTGAGCAGTAATAAAGCAATGCCACGCAGGCCAGCAAAACGTGTTTGTCCCTCCATATCTTGGGCATCCCATGCGGGTGGAAACAATAAGCCCCAAAAGCGTGGCCAATACAATACCACTACAGCCATAATGGCGCCTAGCTGAATGATAACTTGAAATGTGGCGGCTTTTTCTCCGCTAAAATTCATCATGGCACCTGCTAAAATAAGATGTCCCGATGAAGACACAGGAAGAAATTCTGTTAATCCTTCTACTATGCTTAAAACGATTGCGATATACCAATTTTCCATAAAATTTCTTGTGATTTGAGATTATTATTTGTTTATTGAAGAGTTATATAAAAGATATTGTATATGCACAATATTTTAAGTTTTTTTGAAAGCTTGTTGTGTAAAGAAACATTTTGAGAGACTATGGGCTATGTAATAATGGCTCTTGAAATGCTGTGCATATTCCGCAAGTATACCTAGAAGGAGAAAGTCATGACACAAATTATCCCTCACAGCGAGTTACTGCAACGCGCTGTAGCTCATATTGTTGCCGCACAAAAGGAGCATCCTGAGAGAAAAATCAATGATATCATTGATGAAGCAGGTATGCAATTTAACTTATCCCCTTTAGATACAGAAGCATTACTTCGTCTTTTTAGTTCTCCATAGTATTGCTAAAACTGCTCTCAGAAAGTGCCATGTGTAAAACTTTTTAGGTTGTGTTGCACATGTTATATGCGCACTAGGCGTTTTTTTGAGGATAAAAGTGTGGAGGAGAACTTTTTTAAAAGCTCGCCTCCACAGAAAAAATGCATACTGTTCTTTCTTTATACCTTAGGACGATTGTCAATAATTCTTTGAGCTTTACCTTCACTGCGCTGTATAGAATGCGGTTCTACTAAGCGCACTTTAACGGAAATGCCTAAGAATTCTTTAATGGTGCTTTGTATCTTGCTTTCTGTTTTTTGTAATTTACGAATTTCATCGGCAAAGTTGCGCTCGGCAA
>CAZBDD010000404.1:0-1815 GCA_964490475.1 uncultured Desulfovibrionaceae bacterium | reverse complement strand
AAATAGCGGTCAAGCCAGAGATGATGGTTTCACGATTTTCTGCTGCAAGCTCAGGTGAGAGCAAGAGCAAGGTTTCGTATTTTCTCATTTTCATACTCCTTTCGGACAATTTGGCCCGCCTATTGGCGAGCAAGGGAAGCAGTGACTTACGCTAGTTACGTGCGTGTTGTCAAGAAAAAAAAGGAAGCGTGCTTAGCACGCCTCCTTCACAATCTTAGGTTTTGTATTATAAAAAAATTATAATACGCCTTGTTCAATCATAGCTTCAGCAACTTTACGGAAGCCGGCAATATTGCCGCCAAGCACGTAATCACCTTTTTTGTCAAACTCTATAGCGGCTTCGCTGGCAGAAGTGAAGATGTTCTTCATAATGCCTTTTAATTTGCCGTCTACTTCTTCAAAGGTCCATGGTTGCATGCTGGCATTTTGTGCCATTTCCAATTGGCTAGTGGCAACACCACCGGCATTGGCGCATTTGCCTGGGCCATAAGCGATTTTAGCATTCAGGAAAACTTCTGTAGCTTCTGGGGTGGAAGGCATGTTTGCGCCTTCGCTTACACAGAAACAACCATTCTTTATAAGGGCGTGAGCGTCTTCAACGCTCACTTCATTTTGTGTAGCAGAAGGGAAAGCTAAGTCGCAAGGCACGTGCCATACAGCGTGTTTATCCTTACCATAATCCTTCACAGGAATGTATTGAGCATCTTTGCAAAGCTCTGCATAGCGAGTTAAAGAAGCTCTTTCCACTTCTTTTACTTGCTTAAGCACTTCGAGATTGATGCCATCTTTTTGGTAAATGCTGCCACGAGAGTCAGAAACTGTCACAGCTTTGGCGCCCAAGTGGTTTAACTTATTAATAGTGTAAATGGCTACGTTGCCGGAACCAGATACAGCGGCGGTGCAGCCTTTAATGTCGCGACCGATGGCATTGAGCATATTTTCTGCAAAGTATACACAACCATATCCTGTAGCTTCAGTACGAGCAAGGGAGCCGCCCCAGCGCAAACCTTTACCGGTTAGTACGCCTTCAAATTTAGATGTAAGACGCTTGTATTGGCCAAACATATACCCAACTTCACGGGCGCCTACGCCAATGTCGCCGGCAGGAATGTCTTGTGTATTACCAAGAATTTTAGCAAGTTCTGTCATAAAAGCTTGGCAAAAACGCATAACTTCGGCATCGCTCTTACCCTTGGGGTCAAAGTCGCTACCACCCTTACCACCGCCGAGCATAAGGCCAGTGAGGCTATTTTTGAAAATTTGCTCAAAACCAAGGAATTTCAAAATACTTACGTTAACACTGGGGTGAAAGCGTAAGCCGCCTTTATAGGGGCCAAGAGCAGAGTTAAATTGTACACGGTAACCGCGGTTTACTTGCACACGGCCTTTATCGTCGGCCCATGCTACGCGAAAAGTCAATACACGCTCTGGCTCTGCAATGCGCTCCAAGATATTGTGTTGTTGATATTTATTTTCGCGAGCAAAAAGTGGATCAAGGCTGTCAAAAACTTCGGAAACAGCTTGTAAAAATTCAGGTTGGTAACGACACACCTTTTTTAATTTTTTGTATACTTTTTGTGGATAGCTTACAGGCACGCTAAACTCCTTTATTACCCAGATCTTCGGGGTGTATGGTTAAAAAAATATAAATCTCCCAAGGGGGTTTATATACAGTATGTAAAAAAAAGAGCCTTCGGCACAAAAGGCATCTTGACTATACTTGAAAAAAATTTCTAAGAAAAGACTTTTTTTGGGTGAATTGAAAATTAAAGGGCTCAAATAAAAAAGGTAAACTTTTTCGACTTGTTCACATAT
>CAZBDD010000403.1:0-1823 GCA_964490475.1 uncultured Desulfovibrionaceae bacterium | reverse complement strand
ATAAGCTACATAAACAGAAATATTTTTATGAATATTGTACACCATGACTGATAGGTAAGCTTCGCAGTTGTGGTAAAGTGATACTGTTTTGCACGTGCTCTGCCTGTACCATGAGCCACGATTCGTCTACTGAACTTAAATTCTGTGCCTGCAACAGGGACACCATATGCACACAAAGAGCTTCCACGGCATCAGCTAGTATTTGGGGCATGTCTTTTTGCATGGTCATACCTTGCTGAACCTTATTTATTAAATTTGTAAAAACGGTTCCTTGCGGCAAGGCTTGTGCCGCCTTGAATGCCCATTTGTAAAAAGGCATATACCGTTTATGCAAAAGGAAAAAAGCTGCCAAAGCATTTTCTATAAAGCGTGCATGAGATAATAAGGCGCCTACGGTATCTTTGCGTTTTAGCAGGCGTAAAAGATTATACTGCCCGCTTTGTGCCATGACACTAAGTCGTGCCGCTAGCTTTTTTTTACGGACATCTTCGGGGTAGAAATCAAGCAAAGTTTGGCGAAAAGCACTAAATTTTCCTAATCCATCATAAAATACGGCTCCGTTAGTACATACAGCCAAGAAATGTTCAGGAATAAGATACCATTCCTGCCATGCTTTTGGTGGTGTGGAATTATTCGTAAAGCGTTTATAAAAATCTTCTATAGCAAAAAGCCCCACGCGTTGGCCGCCGTACAAAGCCTGTTCGCGCACATGTGCTCGCACCGGAAAACCCATAAAGGTTTGTGGCAAAGCACAAAGTGCTTCATGAATAAGCGGAGCAAGGGTGGACATCTCTTCTTGAGGTAACCAAATACAAAATCCGGCGCCAAAATCATGATCACGCGAAATTATATCATCAAAGCCAAAACATTCTGAGCCTTCCCCAACCAATCCAAAGGCCAAGTAGTGCCAGTGCGAGTGTAGTTTTCTTTGTAAAAGGGGCCCGGCGGCTTCTTCAAAAAAAATTTGTGAAAGACGTAAACCTTGCATAACTTAACCTTGCTGCTGACTTTGTAAAAGTTTTTCTTTTTCTGCTACATTGGGTAATCCCATACGTTTATACATATTTTCATAGCGTTCAAGGGCAAGATTACGCCCTTCTTTTTGTGCTTTGGCAATACATTCAAGATAACAGTCTAATGTTCTTTCCGAAAGAACTTCGATTTCAGGGGAGAAATAAAAGTCAAAACGCTGAAACTGCTGAGCAAATTGTAAAGGATAGTCTTTAGCTAACTGCATAAGCCAAAGACGTTCTTCGGCGGTAATGGCCTGTACTTTATTCATATTAGGTGAGGTACAGGGGATAAGATTATCCATACGTGCGTATTTTTCTAAAAGCAAATTCCGCCCTTCATGAATTGCCTCCATAATATCTTGTAGATAAGATTCAATATATTTATCTGAAAGTACAGAGAAAATCATCCATCGCCAATGGCGAAACATTTCTGGGTTTTGCTGGCAAGAAGCTGGACCACCGTCATTTTTTACAGCCAAAAACATATCTAGTTCACATTCAATGATTTCTTCAATGCGTTGTTCTCTACGATTTTGCTCTGTCATAATCTACCTCTTTAGGGTGAAATATTTTCAATTTTTACATATATAGGGGAAAAAATCAAACACGCTACAGGATTATTTTTCTTTTCCACAAAAAAAAGCCCTTGCACAAAAAACTGTACAAGGGCTTTTTACTATATAAATAATTAACTATTTTTTAAACTATCCACAAGAGCGGATAATTGGCGCGCTTGTTCAGATAAAGAGCTCACGGCCTGACTTGCTTCATTCATGGCGTTCACTGTTGTTCCGGCAATGTTAGAAACAG
>CAZBDD010000402.1:0-1823 GCA_964490475.1 uncultured Desulfovibrionaceae bacterium | reverse complement strand
GAAATAAAGTAGTAGTTAAGTAGACACTACTTGCAAAAAGTTGAGCGTTTCCCAAAAGTCTAGCCTTGCTATTGTGGCAAAGCTACTTGAGGGAACGTTCCTATACAGCAATTTTTATAAAATATTTTATGGTATTCATTAGGAGAAAACATGATTAACATTACTGTAGGATATGCTTTACGTATATTTGGATTAATTTGTATTTGCTTTATGGTGTTTGCCTTTGCAACAAGCCATATCGCACATGCAGAGGTTGATACTGCTAAAGTGGCTGCTTATACCAAAGCTTTAAAGGACATGGAAGGCAAATGTAAGTCTTCTCCTCAATGCATCACTGAACCTAAAGACCTTTATTTGAAAATGTTTACCAGAAAAGATTCACCGGAAACTTGCGATCAGGCTTTTGAAGTTTTTTACGACTATTACAGTGACTTACTACTAAGTCCTAGGTTCATTACCCCTACTACTCCAGTATTTTCAGAAAGAAAAAAGGGAGATCTTGCTAAGGCCAAAGCATATTATGCAAAATATAGCTATGCTATAGTCAATGGTGAAGGTGAGTATGGCCCCAGCGAGGATTATCAATTTCTTTTAGACACCTTTGGAAATGTAGTATCAACATTGTATAGAGACTGCTTAAGTTATCTTAGTGAGGAAGATGGTATGTACAAAACCGAAGGAGCTCCTTCTTTGGCCGATATATACTTTCGCACTGACAAGCCTACTTCTTCTGAATTAACTCACGTTGCTGAGCTTTTGAGGCAAAATATCCTTCGAGGAGGTAGTATTATTAAAAGATATCAAGGTGATAGCATATGCGTAATTTCAAAAAGAGAACTGCAGTATAGAATCAATAATTATTTTATTTTTTTTGAAGGACAAAAGGTTTACGATGAAAATAAGGTATTACGCCCTGAACTTAAAAAATCCTACGAGAAATTTCTTAAAGAAAATACAGATTTTGTCTACTATCCTCTTGTAAAAGAAATCTATGATTTACAGGAACAAAATAACTTTATGTACTTTGCTGAAGAAGATGCTGAGCGGAAACTTTATAACGTAATTGAAAAGAATGTATGGCCCACCAGATAATTATATATTTAAGACCTCTGTATAATTCAAAAAAATGTTGAAATACATGGATTATGCAGAGGTCTTGTTTTTTGAGCTCCCATTGCTACCAAACTTTATGTATTGTGGGCGTTTTTTGTATATTTCAGCCAATAGCGCAAGGTGCTGTATAAAACTTCTGGTACTATAGGCTTGGTAATGTGATCATTCATACCGTTGGCAATACTTATTTCTTTATCACCAGTCATGGCATGGGCAGACATGGCAACAATGGGTAAGTGGGCAAAGCGCTCTTGTTTACGAATTTCTCTGCTAGTAGTAAGGCCATCCATAACAGGCATTTGAATATCCATGAGCACTAAATCAAAATCCGTCTTAGCTAGCAATTCGAGAGCTTCTTGTCCATGATTGGCAATCTCTAAAGTGTATCCCGCTTTAGAGAGTAATTCCATAGCAATAAGTTGGTTAATCTCATTATCTTCTACCAAGAGCAAATGTTCTTGGGCAGGCGAATTGTCACTGATAGTAAGTATATCTTTTCCATGTTCGTTTTCTAAGAAAGAGCTGAGTTCATTTTCATCACTAAGCTCAAAGTGGGCCGTAAAGAAAAAGGTGGTTCCTACTCCAAGCTGGCTTTCTACCCACATGGTGCCTTGCATCATTTCCACAATGCTTTTAGATATGGCTAAACCAAGCCCCGTGCCTCCATACTTACGCGTAACAGAAGAATCTGCTTGTGAAAAAGCGGAAAA
>CAZBDD010000401.1:0-1843 GCA_964490475.1 uncultured Desulfovibrionaceae bacterium | reverse complement strand
GGCTCTACGCGGCTCCAAGGCACGCCCATCCAAGCCATTTCACGCATGGCAATGGGGGCAGTATTGGCAAAAAGGCGGGCTACTTCTTGGTCACAGCCCCAGTCAGACCCTTTAACAGTATCTGCAAAGTGTACATCGGGGGAATCCCCTTGGCTCATGGCAGAGTTGGCAAGAGCTGCTTGCATGCCACCCATGGCTGCAGAAGAGTGCGAGCGTTTGGGGGGTACTACAGAAAGACAGATAACATCAAAACCGGCTTGGGCAGCTTCCACAGCCACGCGTTCGCCTGCAAGCCCGGCACCCATGCACAAAAGATCAGTTGTAAAAGTACGCATGTAATCTCCTTGGCTTATACAGCGACGTTAATGAAATGGAAGCGAATCATGGTTAAAATACCTAAGGTCACATAGGCAGCAATAAGGTACCACGTGCGCTTTACCCATACAGGACGGGTAGCTTCGGTAATATAGCCATATTTCACACCAACGCGGAAAAGGCCAATGCCAAGGTGAATGCCAACACACACAAGTAAAACGAAGTAGAAGGGCGTCCAGCCACTTTGCTCGCGTAGGGCAGATGTTTGAGCGGTAATGGGCAGAGTGTCTAAAATAACATACACATGTATGCTAACCATAACTAAAACAACAATAGCTGTAACTACCTGCGCTAGCCATAGCCAAGTGTCACAGTGTTTCATGCTCTTGGCATGACGGAAAAATACTGGCAATGCACCCACTTGAAAAGGCATCTTACGAGCGGCAATGACAAAGTGTGCCACCATAATAAGTAAGATAATTGGGCCACCCACTTGTGCCAAATACAACTCTTCAAGCACCCAGCCAAGACCATCCATGACACTGGGGCTTAAAAGTACTGTGCTGACAAAAATAAGGTGCATCAAGGTGAACAAAGCCAAGATAACGCCCGTCACTGCTTGTGCAAAATCCATACGGCCGGACAAAGGGGTCTTTGATAAAGAACCCACAGAAACAGTCCCGTCCATACTCGCTCCTTTGGTTTGAACATAGCCAAGAATACCATACATTACCCCCTATCTTAGCCATGTCACTTGTATGTAATATGAAGGGGGTAAATAAAACGAAGTAAAGATAAAGTATTTTTAACTGGCATGTCAATTAATGCAAAAAAAATTCACGAGGTAGTATTTTTTTTATATTTATAGGAAATTGTATCAGTTTTGTTCATGAAACGTTGATTGCAGAAACAATCATGCAACTTTTTTCAAAATGCTATTTTTAATTCAAATGGAAAAAAAACAATATTTTTTTGTATACAATGGAAAAAATCTCTTTTTTGGCATGAAAGGTCATTTTTTAGCGCTAAAGTGCTGTGCACGGCTTTTAAGTTTGTATACAAAATGGGAGGTGTCGAGAGGTAAGAGGGAGGAGGAACTTTAGGAAAGCATGAAAGAATTAAGAGAGCCACATAATACTTTTGGCCTTGTAAGTTTTTAAAATGGATTTGATAGAACAGCACCTAAACAAGGCTTCTGCACAATTCAAAAGGCATGGATTGCCACGTCGCTGCGTTCCGCGCAATGGCCTGATATTACAACGAAAGTCATTGCGAGCAAAGCGAAGCAATTTATGTATTTTAATATTTTAGGAATTATGCAGGACTCTTGCAGTAGGCTTTAAACATGATTGCGCGCAAGATTTTTATTTGTTTTAAGTGTACGTTTTTTTGGCTATGCCTAAAATCTGGGCACCGTTTTTTTGGCATAGCCAAGATTTCTGCACGATTCGTTGTGTGCAGAGGTCTCTATTAATGGGCGCGTTTTGAGGGGGGAAGGGGCAACTTTTTGGTGCTAGCAAAAGTGCCC
>CAZBDD010000400.1:0-1850 GCA_964490475.1 uncultured Desulfovibrionaceae bacterium | reverse complement strand
GCACAATACCAAAGCCTAAAGCAAAATGTTCTGGTAATAAAGAGCAAATCTTTTCTGTAGAACCTTGTAAGCTTTTACTGAAAAGATAGTCAATAAGGTAGGCGGCTATACCATAGAGTGCCCCTGCTGTCAGAGAGCCTAAGGTGGCGGTTAAAAACGATTGGAACAAAGGAAAAGCCATTATATCTTTGCTTGTATAGCCAATAAGTCGTAAAATTCCAAGATAACGCTCTTTGCGGCGCACAGCTGCAAGGGCGTGACTGGCAGTGGATGCCAAAAAACCTAGAGCTGCAGTGAAGCCAATGAGGCCGAAAATGAGGTTTAAAGATGTGTTTAAAGCCTGTACAGCTGCAATTTCTTCAGCTTTTGTATAAACATCAATGGATTTTTCTGCAAAAAAAGCGCGTAAGCTTGTGACGCCATGGAGGTTTTTGGCATAGAGGCGAAATGAAGCATAAATGCGTTCTGTGTCTGGGGTGGCATTGCCAGTCCAACCAGCATCTTCCTGTAGACGTGTATCGTTTTTAGGTTTTCTTCCGTCACGAAAATCTTCTGTTGCTTCTAGTAAATTCAAAGGGATAAAAGCAACTTCTTGCTGTTGCACCTCAAAGGGGAGTATTGCTTGCACCCAAAGAGAAGTCTTGGCCCTTTCAACTTTTCCTTTATGCGTACGCTCCACATAGCCTTGCAGTAAAGAATAGGGTTTAGCAGAGATTCTGCGCGCAGCTTCGGCAGAAAGTGTAATGGCAAAGGTGTTTTCCGGTTGCTTTTCATTGGGATTTACGTTTGCAGTAGTATAGGGCATGAGTAAAGTATCCCCAGGTGCTGTGGGTTCAAGAGATACTGTAATGCGTTTAAAACTACTAGTTTCGCCATACAAAGATATGCTCATGGTAGCTGAAATAGAGCGAGTTTTAGGTAAAACAAAGCCCACATGTGGGTTTTTTTGTATATCTTCAATCCATTTCTTGGTATAATGTCCGCTAGAAACAGGTATAACCTCTAAGTTATGCGGATTGTTTTGCAATCTGTCAGTCATAGTGCTGATAATGCCATATTTTACTCCATATAGCACTAAAAGAGGGGTGAGCACTGCTGCTAGAGAAAGTATAGCACAAATAGAAAGCAATTTTTCGTGGTAATAGTCTTTGGCGGCAAGAATACAAGATTTAAGAAACATTAGTTGCCCCCTTTCCCTTTATGCAATGGCATGTTCATGTGAGAAAATATCTGGCCATCTTCGCGAGATATTGTTGTTTCTAAGAGGCGAAATCCTGCATTTTCTGCCATGGAAGGTGAATGACTGACCATAACAACGCTGATGCCTTTTTCTTTGGCTTGTTGTGTGAATAATTCCAAGACCAGTTGAGCATTGTATGGATCTAATGAAGCCACAGGCTCATCCGCAAGAATAAGTTGCGGCTTGTGTATAAGTGCTCTGGCAATGGCAAAACGCTGTCTTTCTCCCACAGACATTTGGGCTGGTTTTTTATGTAGGAGATGTGTGATATCTAGGCTATGTGCCATATTGTCTATAGTGCTTTTTAAGCTTTCTTGCTCTGAGTTAGATGCACACGAAAGCATAATATTATCATAACCGCTTAAAAATGGTAATAAACCGCCTGTTTGCAAAATATAACCTATATATTTTTGACGTATGCTAGCAAGGGTATTAAGTTTTTCTTTCTTCCATAATGTGAGAATATCAAAAGAATCATCCAGAGGCGTGAAAGTAAATTCACTGTCTTGTTCGGTGTTGGGGGCAAGTGCAGTGGAAATTATATCAAGGGCGGTGCTTTTTCCGCAACCGCTTGGGCCCACCAAGGCTACAAGCTCTCCTTGTGCTACGT
>CAZBDD010000399.1:0-1857 GCA_964490475.1 uncultured Desulfovibrionaceae bacterium | reverse complement strand
CCATGAAGGCTACTTTTCTTGACAATAATGGTAAGGAAAAGGTGATGATTATGGGGTGCTATGGCATAGGCGTTTCGCGTGTGATGGCTGCTTGCATTGAACAAAATCACGACGATAACGGAATCATTTTCCCACCGCCTTTGGCTCCTTGCGATGTGCATGTGCTTAATCTTGATAGTAAGAACGAAGAAGTTTGTGCACAAATAGAAAATGTGAAGACGCAACTTGAAAGCATGGGACTTGAAGTGTTGCTAGATGATAGAGATGAACGCCCCGGAGTTAAATTTAAAGACGCAGATTTATTAGGCTTACCTATGCAATTGTGCCTTGGCGGCAAAAGTCTTGCACGTGGCATTTTGGAGGCTAAAGATCGCCGTAGCGGTGAAAAGGTAGAGCTTGCTTTAGAAAACTTTGCTGAAGCTTTTACGGGGTGGCGGGCTCATGTTTTAGCCGGCTGGGGTATAGAGTAAACCATTAAAGATGAAGGCTCCTGCACAACGTATTGCGCAGGAGCCTTCATCTTATGTTTGTAAAAAGCCTGCTCAAAATCGAATTTTTTGCAGGCCAAAGATATGTACTTATTCGGCTATTTGTAAACGTGGAATTGCTGAAGTATCAGTGAGTAATTCTTGTTCCGGTTCGTATAAGCGTAAAATTCCATTCCATCCGTCTTCAATGGCAAGGCAATTTGTTTTGTGCTTTTCGCAGTTGCCAAAATAGATAGTATAGGTTCCGTCTGCTGATTTTTTTGCAGTTGCACTGTTTACATTGGTATCCCCAAATTCTGATTTAAACATAAAGCCCTTTTTATTGTAAACAGTAATAGACCAAAAGCCTCTCACAGGCATTTCTTTGAACGTAACCATATAATTGGTATTCATTTTTGGAGGATTGAAATTAAAATATAAAGCGTTTTTACTTGGTAATCCACCAAAGCCACCCGCAGTTCCCACAAGAAAATAGATGGGATCTACTTCTTTTTCTTTGCCAAACATTTTTGTTGCATCTGGTGCTACCTTAAAAAGCTCAGTAAGTGCCGTGTGTATTTTTTTATAGGCGTCCATATCCCAATCTTTTACAGAAAAGGCATTTGAGCTATTTGCATGAATTTTGTATTGTTCTTGCAATGCATTTACTTTTTTTACATCTTCTGCATTGTCTGCATCAACAAAAATTCGCATAATAATAAAAGCGTAGTTAGAGCCAACATTTTCAGAATTGAGTGTATAATTCCCGCCGCCAAGTTCAACCATACGTGTATAACCTTGCTCATTCATGACAGCAATGGAAAGATAGCGATCTTTTACTTTGGGGACATCAATGACTGCTCCCTTACTAACATCAACAATAGCTATGCTGTAAAGTGTATCTCTATTCATGCGAATGATAGTTTGTCTATCAAGTGGTGTTGGTTTCTTTAAGTGTAGCCACTTGTTTACATTACCTGTAGCTTTAAGGATACGCCCTGCAGTGAGGTTTGTTTCAGCTTGCGCAAAGTTATTATAGTTAACAAATTCCTTTGCATGGGGTACAGTAGTTGTAAATAAAAAATAAATTAAAAATAACAAGGTTTTAAATAATAATTTTTTTTGCATAATATAATCATCCTCGTATCTTACACTTTTTCAGCAATTTGCTAAAGCATAGTAAAAGTTGACGTAGTAGCTACGGCTACCTTTTTATATAATTCTTGATGGTTCAAGGCAAGTTTTTTTGAAGATTGTTTAAAAAAATATCATCAATGGGGTCAGGTTTGTTTTTGTTCTGGTAGCCTATGGCTACATATGAGAGCTTTGCAAAATTTATTATACAGGTCTCATTGAGCATTGACAGACGTCTATATTCATGCTCAAATAT
>CAZBDD010000398.1:0-1871 GCA_964490475.1 uncultured Desulfovibrionaceae bacterium | reverse complement strand
TAATTTTGAAAAAGATAGAGATATAAGCTATCAAGATGGAGATATGCCCCATGAAGTACATACCACAGGGCCTGTCACCTTGGTACAAAATGAAACTGTAGTGCAAATTAACATTACGGAAGAAAGCCATAAAAATAATGATAAAGAGTAATAACTAAAAATAAATAGAATCTTCTAGGTAGTGTTTCTATAACGATTTTTTCATTGTCAAACCTTTGAAAAGGTATACTGTGTCACATCAATGAAAAAAGCTAATGCACGAATGACTTAATACTTACGTGCTTAGTTTTTTCGCTGTTTTACAGCTTTTAAGACCTAGATTTTCAAAGATTTGTAAAAAGCGTTTTTATTATGACTACCTAGTTGATGCAAGGTAAGGAGAAAGAATGAGGACATTTTTTACATTGGGATGTATTTTACTGCTCAGCTTTATGCTAAGTTGTGCTAAAAAAAATACGCCAAAAATTAACGTTACAGCCCCTGTAACCATTGAGGTTCCCGATTACTACCCTAGCGCAGTGGAAGTTCACAGTGCTATTCTTGCTGCAGCACATAGCTTGCATTGGCGCCCACAGGACAGAGCTCCTGGGCTTACTCTTATACATTATAAAATGCCGGGCAGAGAATCCATCATTTTTGGAGTGGATTATTCAGCCAGAGAATATACCCTACAATATATGGGAAGCAATAAAAAAGCCTATGCCCTAGAAAGCGGAAGAATTCATCCTTACTTTGAAGATTTAGCATTGGTTTTACACGACGCCATTCAGGCAAAACTTGCAAGAACTTCTGACCCCGTGCCACGCTTGCGTGTTACTCCTTCTGTATCTATTGACTTTGACAACACTTTACAAGTGGATGCAAAAGAAAGAGAACTTTCTAAAGAACGTAATGAAAAAATGAAAGAGGAAGATGCAAACAGAAGAGCGCGAGTAGCAAGTATTTTACATAAAGACATTGAAAACGATAAGGCGACAGCACTTATTGGTGCAAGTACGCAAGAAAAACAAGACAAGTTAGACAAAGAAGAGAAAAAAAGTGCACCTGAAGGCATAGAAGCTCCTCCTGCCGTATCACCTGAAACCCTGCCAGTGGAACAGCAAAGTGCAGAACAACAGCCCCCTATGCAGTCACAAGATATGCAACAACCGCTTGTGCAACAAGATGGTGAACACACTTCTCGTGATCAGCAACCACTAAAGCAGGATGCTCAGGAGCAAAGGCCACAAGAGCAAGCTCCACCTGTTCTTCAAGATCCACAACCGAACATGGAAAATCAAAATGCCACACAAAGGCACGATCCTGTACAAGCAAAAAACCTGCCCCTTGTGCATGATGGCGATTATCAACATTCGCAAACGCCTAGTCCTCAAGAGGATCGCAGACCACAAACAGAAAGACCGGCTCCTCTTGCTCCGCCCACTCCGTCTGATACTCGTGCGCCTGTGCCTACAGAAGCAGATATGGAAGACGTGGGAGCAAAATCTGGTAGAGCACCTTCCATTCCACAGGCTCCTATACGACCTGTAAACCCTGAGCATGAGGAGCATCCTGCGACGGAACCTCCCAAAACGCAGCCTAGTTCTGTTATGCCACCACAAGCACCCCCCAAAGCAGTGCCTACGCAGAACAGCCCACTAAGCCAAGAGGAAGATATTAAAGCCGCTACAGCGCCAAAACAGCCTTTAGAGCAAAACGCGCCCATAGCTCCGACTCTTAATGAACCTCTTCTTTCCACCGACCCTCAAGAAAACACTGATTAGTTTATTTCTTGAGGGGGGAAGAGGCACTTTTGCTAGCGCCAAAAAGCTGCCCCTTCCCCCCTCAAACTCCCCCATCCCCTCAAAACGCGCTAGTAAATCATAGTTTAA
>CAZBDD010000397.1:0-1882 GCA_964490475.1 uncultured Desulfovibrionaceae bacterium | reverse complement strand
GAGGTATTACAAGACTTAGAGATTGTTTTTGTAGAACATGTTGATGAAGTTTTACCGCATGCTTTAGCTGCCAGCACAGAAGAAATTTTCAGCGGTCGTAGTAAAGTTAGTCCACTTTATATGTCTTTACGTAGCGATGCTGCTGACAATTCTGCAGAAAAAACACAATAATAGTTGTTAACTTTTTTTCTGGGGGAAACTTTTGCTAGCGCCAAAAAGTTTCCCCCAGACCCCTTTCAAAACGCGCTTATTGGCTTTATTGTAAAAAAGGTAAAATTAGGCTTTCATATTACGCCCATGATTTTCCGGAAAGCTGTGCTAAACCTTGAATAAGCACTTGAGTTCCGTTTTTAGCATAGCCCTGATTTTTTAAAATCGTATAGGCTTGCTCGGCAAGGGTAAGACCGGGCAGGGTAATATTCATTTTACGGCATTCTTCAAGGCACAAGGCTAAATCTTTACAAAAATGCTCTACAAAAAATCCTGGGTCAAAATCTTTGTTTATAAGGCGTTGGCCTAAGGTATTCATGGCAATACTACCGCCGGCACCTTGAACTACAGCCTGTCTCCATTGTTCAATATCAAGGCCGCATTCTCTGGCAAAAAGTAAGGATTCACATACAGAAATTGTCACGCCTGCCACAGCAATTTGGTTGGCTAATTTAGCTTTTTGCCCCATACCGGCTGGGCCACAATGAAGAATGTTTTTGCCCATTTTTTCAAGACAAGGTGCCAGTACGCTAAATGCTTGTGCGTCTGTACCAACGAAAATTGAAAGGGTAGCATTTTTTGCGCCAACATCTCCTCCGGTTACGGGGGCGTCGGCGGCAAAGCAGCCTTCATTTTGTGCGGCTGTGGCAATACGTTGGGCTAGGGTAGGGCAAGAGGTGGTCATATCGCATACAATACCACCGGGTTTAAGCCCTCGTAAAATGCCATGTTCTCCCAAGGTAACACTTTCTACATCATGCGGATAGCCCACGATGGAAAAGACAATGTCTGATTGTTCTGCCACTTCTTTGGGGCTGTTTGCCCACTGGGCACCTATATCTAATAAACTGCGAGCTTTTTCCTTAGTGCGGCTATAAATAGTGAGTTCATAGCCAGCATTGCGTAAATGCGATGCCATAGAAATACCCATAATACCTGTTCCAACCCAACCTATTTTCTTCATATTAGCTCCTTTTTATTTCTTTTTTAAAATATCCTTTTCTAATTGTTCTAAACTTATGGCCTTAAAATTGTTGTTACGCTGTGAAGATAAATGCGTATGGAAAAGAAGCGTATTGTAATACAAGCTTCTACTAAAAGAGTCGTATTCACTGGCGCTTTGCAATTCAGTTTTTACAGTTTCTAGGGTAGTGTCTACCAATTTTATATCCATGGCGCGAATATCAGCCAATTTTGTTTTATAAAATTGCAAAGAAAGCTTCACCGCATTTTGGAAATTGTCGATGGCATCCTTAGCTTTTTTTATAGCTGCATCTAAGTCTTGAAACTTTCCTTCGCTGGCAGGGTCATTACGCAAGCGTTGTAAATCTTTCAATGTGCTGTGCATCATAACATTACGTAAATGCAGATTCTTTATGGCTTCCATAAGAAAGCTCATGTTGCGTATTTCAGATGTTGCAGTTAGTCTTTGCTGTCTTTCAATGGCAATAAAGTTTTCTTTTAGAATATTACTCATATGCTGATAGTTTTCTCTTTCAGCATCTGTGGAAGCATTGGCTATAAGACGATTGATTTCTTCTATGGGATCCTTATCTTTATTCAGTATTGAACGTGAAGTTGTGCCAGCTTTCCCCCATTCTGCTTGCAATATTTGTTGTCTGTCGCCGCCGGGGGTATTAATGCCAGAAATGGCTACACGAAATCCCATATC
>CAZBDD010000396.1:0-1884 GCA_964490475.1 uncultured Desulfovibrionaceae bacterium | reverse complement strand
CGATATTTAGAAGGATACCCAGCCGCAGCAAGTACTACACCCACCGCCACTTCATTAGTATATTCTATGGAAATGGTATGCAATCTCCCCTTCACACAGGCTTGCATAATTTGATCAAGTGGTGTTTTAAGGCGCATGAGCAAAGGTTGACACTCAGGGTCACCAAATCGAGTATTATATTCTAATACCTTAGGCCCTTCTTTGGTCATCATAATACCGGCATAAAGTATACCTTTAAAGGGGCGATTGGTGGTGCCAAAAACTTGTAAAATAGGTAAAATAGTTAATTCAAGCAGTTCTTTATAGCGATCTTCTTGTAAAATAGGTGCTGGTGAATATGCCCCCATACCGCCAGTATTGGGGCCTTTATCTCCATCAAAAACAGCTTTGTGGTCTTGCGCAGAAGGCAAAGCCACGGCAGTTTTGCCATCACAAAAACAAAGGAAAGAAACCTCTTCACCCACTAAGCATTCTTCAATAACTACGGCAATACCGGCTGTGCCGTACACCTTATTGAGCATGATGTCATCAAGGGCTTCTAAAGCTTCTTCCACCGTTTGTGCCACAACCACGCCCTTACCAGCTGCAAGGCCATCGGCTTTTACTACACAGGGGGCGCCTTTTTCGCGCACGTAGGCACAGGCCGCCGCATGATTACTAAAATGAGCTCCTGAAGCGCAAGGCACATTTCCCTTGGCCATAATGCCCTTGGCAAAAGCTTTGCTACCTTCTAATTGAGCGCAATATTTATCCGGCCCAAAGCAGGCTATGCCAGCTTCATGCATAAGATCTACAATGCCTAAGGTTAAGGGCAATTCAGGGCCGGGAATGACTAAATCAATATGTTCACTACGAGCAAAGTTTACAAGAGCAGCCACATCGTCGGCAGCTATATTTACATTAGTCACCTTTTCAAGCACCGTTCCCCCATTACCAGGGGCTACATAAAGCGCTGTAACTGTAGGACTTTGCTGTAATTTCCATACCAGGGCATGTTCTCTGCCGCCAGAACCAACTACAAGTATACGCATAACGACTCCTCATCCGCGAAATAAAATAATATATAAAAATTGACTTTAGTATACAGTATCCCTTTTCAAGGGAAGCAAAATCTGCTAAGGCATGACCATAATGAAATCTTATAAAGATACACAGAGATTACAATAGAAAACATTATATTAAAAAAACACCTGCCAATGGGCGAATCTATACCTTTTTTCACAATAAAAAGCAATAAAACAAGTTTTGAAATTTTGGGGACATTATGAATAAAACTACTTACTTCTTAAATAATATACAAGAACTCGATGATAAAGCGAAAGATGAGCAACAATTACAAGCTCTGCAATTAGA
Organism: uncultured Desulfovibrionaceae bacterium; assembly: GCA_964490475.1. GTDB lineage: Bacteria > Desulfobacterota > Desulfovibrionia > Desulfovibrionales > Desulfovibrionaceae > CAYJAD01. The sequence continues at coordinate 531 of CAZBDD010000396.1, read as the reverse complement.
GGGAATACGCTTCACCTTACGTCAGGCTCAAAACAGTCCTCAATACTGTAAAAAATTAGGCAATATACAAGCTGAAGATTTTAAAAGCCTTGATGATATTCGCAAACTTCCTTTCACTTCCGTAGAAGATTTACGTCAGGGGTATCCACTGCCCTTACTTAGCGTGCCAGAAAAAGATGTGGTGCGTATTCATGCTTCTTCCGGCACTACGGGCAAACGTAAAATTTTAGCGTATTCACAAAAAGATTTAGATACCTTTACCCTGCAAATGGCTCGCTGTTATACCATGGCTGGTTTAACGCCCCTAGACAGAGTGCAAGTGGCTGTAGGCTACGGCCTATGGACAGCTGGGGCAGGTTTTCAACTAGGAGCCGAAGCCCTAGGAACCCTCACTATTCCCGTAGGGCCAGGTAATATGGAAATGCATATTCAACTTTTACAAGACATGCAAACCACCTGTCTTGGAGCTACATCTTCTATGGCCTTGCTGGTGGCAGAAGAAGTTGAGCGCTATAACCTTAAAGATAAAAT
>CAZBDD010000395.1:0-1899 GCA_964490475.1 uncultured Desulfovibrionaceae bacterium | reverse complement strand
GGAAAATAAGAATAAGAATAAGAATACCAAAGGCAATCATATCTTCGTAATTTCCTGAAAAATACCCCGTGGCATAGCTTTCACACAAACCTAGCACAATACCGCCCAACATGGCGCCCGGCAAGGAGCCTATGCCGCCTAACACTGCTGCGGTAAAAGCCTTAATACCTGCCAAAAAGCCAATGGCAAAGTTTACTTGCCCCATGTGCGAAGCAATAAGCACCCCGCCTATGGCTGCTAAAGATGAGCCGATGATAAAGGTAAGGGAAATAATGCGGTCGGCATCTATGCCAAGAAGTAATGCCATTTTACGATTTTGCGCTGTGGCACGCATGGCTTTGCCCATCTTGGTATAGGTGATGAAAAGTGTAAGGGCAATCATAACCACGGTACTGGTTACAAGAATGATAAAATCGCTGGAGCCCATAACATCCCATGCATATAAAAATTCTAAATCGGGTATGAGCCTTGGAAAAGCAACAAAGTCTGGAGTTTGTGCTAAGATAACGTAGTTTTGCAAAAAGATGGACATACCAATGGCTGAAATCAGCGGTGAAAGTCTGGGGGCACCTCGCAGGGGCTTGTAAGCGACTTTTTCTAAGGTATAGCCATAAGAGGCACACCAAAGCACTGCAACCAAGGCGGCGATAATTAAAATGGCAAGCGCCGGAAAGCCCATAAAACCAAGGGCTGTGGCTACCAAAAAGGCAGTAAAGGCGCCAATCATATAAATTTCGCCATGGGCAAAGTTGATAAGTTCAATAATGCCATAAACAAGGGTGTAGCCCAATGCAATAAGCGCATAAATGCTACCGCGGGTAAGTCCGCCAAAGAAAAGTTCTATAAAATATTGTACATCCATCAGAATCCATCCATGTGCCAAAAAATAGGGAGGGTATAAAAAAAGACAGTGGAGGCAAAAGCCCCCACTGTCGTGCCTTGTGGCTTATTCAATAATGATTTTGCTTTCTGTTTCTACAAATTGACCATTTTTAACTTGGTACATGGAAAGGCCTACACCCACAGGGTCGCCGTTGGCGCTGAACTTAATGGTACCAGCAGGAGTATCAAGAGGAGCGGCGCGTAAGGCAGCCACAATTTTATCGGTGTCAGTGCTATTGGCCACATCAATGGCGTTAAGCAAAGCTTGAGCAGCAGCATAACCAGGATAGAAGAAAGCACCGGGCTCTGCATTAAATCTCTTTAAGTGTTGTTCACGAGCTTTTTTGTAAATGGCAAGAGTGGAGGTATCAGAAGGACCGGAAGCATAAACGCCTTCAGCTTCTTTACCACCAATTTTGATGAAGGCAGGGTCTTTTACGCCGTCAGGGCCAATGAAGGCAGCCTTTACGCGGCCACGACGCATTTGCTGTACTAGCTTAGATGCGGTAGGATGGTACCCGCCAAAAATGATGGCGTCCACACCTTCTCTTCTTAATTTTTTCACCATGGCGCCGTAATCTACAGCTTCTGGGCTAACAGCTTCGAAAAGCACAACTTCGCCTTTACCGGCGGCTTCAATAAGCTTTTTGTTGGCTTCAGCATAGCTTTTACCGTAGTCGCCGTTATCGTGCAAAATGGCAATTTTCTTTGCTTTAAGAGTGTCTACCACGAAGGCGGAAGAAAGCTTAGATTGGTCATTGTCATGAGCAATAGTGCGGAAAAAGTAAGGGTTTTTGCCACTTGTGCTTAGGCTAGGTGTAGTAGCAGAAGGGGACATGGCAATGATTTTTGCGCTATTATAAATAGGCATAGATGCAATGGCGGCGCCAGAACAGATATGTCCCAAAACTACATGTACATTTTCAGAAACAAGCTTGTTAGCTGCGTTGGTGGCAAGTTCTGGCTTGCATTGGTCATCAGCATCAACAATAACAACTTTCTTGCCGTCAATGCCGC
>CAZBDD010000394.1:0-1908 GCA_964490475.1 uncultured Desulfovibrionaceae bacterium | reverse complement strand
GTTTGCCCACCCTCCATATAATACCTGTGCACAAAACTTGCAAAGTGATACAATGTACACTGTTCTTTATGGGTCAATTGCAAATATACATCTACCGGCGCCCCATTCCAATCTTGAGCTACACTAGCATTGGGAATAAGCAACGTTAAATAAGGGCTTTCATCTATTTTTTCTGACTTTTTACCTTTCGAATTTCTTATATTTGCGACAACATCACTACTGCGCACTCTTTTTTTCTTGCTATCCAATTCTGCATTAGCCATTTCCATTGCAGCTTTTTCTTCTGCACTTGGCACAGCAAAAGAAGTTATATGCCTGCGTGTTATACACTGCCTAGTGCATACCAAGTCAAAAGGTACATGCAGCTCTTTGGCCCTTTGCAAAACTACATTGATAAAATCTTCATTGTCTAGTTCAAAATCAAAACTTTCTTCAGGAGATTTCTTTCTTATCTTAGAAATATAAAATAAAATAAGGGGAATAAAAATCACAAAAACTGCTAAAACATAAAAAGCATAATGATTAATTTCTGTAGTAGGAGACCAAAAAGATATAGCAGGAAAAGACACCAAAATCTTTTCAAATCGAGGATTAGAAGACGAAAAAATTGAAGACGAGGGAATCTTTATCATAGCATACTCACTAAGCTAAAAGGGAATATCTATAAAAATAACAAAATGTTATAAAAGGCACACATCTTATTTCTTAAGCAAAATATACGATACTAAAATACCGAATCTATGACAAGATTTTTTTTCTTTATTTCAGTATTTATTCGCACTTCAAAGTTAAGAATCTATGCAATACATTGTGCCAATATTTCAAAATCATGTATACTATGAAATACATTTTCACTCACGTATAAACACATAAAAAGGGAAGAATTGCCTTTAATTTTACAACTAAAGACACATTCTTCCCCTTAAAGGGTGATTCCACACAGTTTTAAACTTTACATGTATAGAGTTTTCAACCTAGATAATACACTTTATTTTTTAGTACACAGCTCTTTTAGGGCAGCAACAATACCAGCGCCATAATCCGCATGCGCCTTAGTGCAATTTTCCACATGTCGTTCTATAATGAATTCAGGGCAACCACAAAGGGCACGAGCTGTATTTTCAAAAAGAGCCTGTTTTTGCTCTGCTGTCATAAGCTCAAAAAGCTTACGTGGTTGGGTGTAGTAATCGTCATCATCTTCGCGTGTATCCCAATCCCATGCAGCGCCTTCTAAATCAAGTGGTGGCTCGCGGAATTCGCTTTGCTGTTGCCATTCGCCAAAAGAGTTCGGCTCATAAGGCGTTGTGGAACCATAGTTGCCATCAACGCGCATGGCACCGTCTCTATGATAACTATGCACAGGGCAACGCGCTTTATTTACAGGAATAAGATGGTGGTTTACACCAAGGCGATACCTTTGCGCATCGCCGTAGGAAAATAAACGCCCTTGTAACATTTTATCTGGTGAGAATCCAACGCCTGGTACTACATTGGCAGGGTTAAATGCGGCTTGCTCTACCTCTGCAAAATAATTTTCAGGATTTTTGTTAAGTTCAAGCACACCGACTTCGTACATAGGCGCATCTGCATGTAGCCATACTTTTGTTAAATCAAAAGGATGATAAGGCAATTTCAAAGCATCCGCTTCAGACAAAATTTGGAAGAACAGCGTCCATTTAGGGAAATCCCCCCTTTCAATGGCTTCGTACAAATCACGATGGTGGCTATCTCTGTCTTTACCTACAATGGCTTCGGCCTCAGCGTCCGTTAAATTCTTAATGCCTTGTTGGGTGCGGAAGTGAAATTTCACATAAAAACGCTCATTCTGCGCATTCAACAAACTAAAAGTGTGGCTACCAAAACCATGCATATGACGATAAGTAGCTGGAATGCCTCTATCACTCATAA
>CAZBDD010000393.1:0-1910 GCA_964490475.1 uncultured Desulfovibrionaceae bacterium | reverse complement strand
GCATTGACGCAATGGGTTTTTTTGAGGGGAGAGTCTGAGAGGGGAACTTTTTTTTTCTAAAAAAAGTTCCCCTCTCAGTAAAAAATGACACTATGAAATCTTTTTATTTTATATAGGTAGGTATATTAATAAAAACATCTCTTGTGTAGGTAATAATACGCTCCATAAGCCAAGGTAGAGCCAGAAGCAATGCGATAAACATGGATACAACTTTAGGAATAAAGGTCAAGGTCATTTCTTGAATTTGTGTGGCTGCTTGAATAATGCTCACCACCACGCCCACTGTTAAGCCTACGCCCAGCATGGGCAGAGCCATCATAAGGCATAATTCGATTGCTTGGCGTCCGAAACCGATAACAAATTCTGGTGTCATAGAGCATTCTCCTTGGTTGACCTGTTTGCAAGCTTGTTGCATGCTTCACTATGGTATTGCGTCATAAAAGAAAGGAGTTAACCAGCGAGCCCACAAGTAAATTCCACCCATCTACCATAACAAAAAGTAATAGCTTAAAAGGCATAGATACCATCATAGGGGGTAACATCATCATACCCATGGCAAGAAGAACGCTGGAAATAACCATATCTAAAACAAGAAATGGAATATAAATCAAAAAGCCGATGGTAAATGCCGTTTTCAGCTCAGAAATCACATAGGCTGCTGCCAGCATCATGGTAGGCACTTCGTCTTTATTTTTAGGGGCTTCCATACGGGAAATGGCATAAAAGACAGAAATATCCTTCTCACGTGTATGTTTAAACATAAAGGCACGCAAAGGAATTTGTGCTCTTTCTAGCGCAATTCTATAATCAATGGTTTCAGAAAGGTACGGCTGTAAAGCTGTGTCATTAACTTCCTTACCCACGGGATACATGATAATCACTGACATAAAAATAGCCAGCGATGCGAGAATTTGTGTGGGGGGTAATTGCTGTACGCCCATGGCCTGACGCAAAAAGCTAAAAACTATAATAATACGCGTAAAGCTGGTCACCGTAAGCATAATGGCTGGTGCCACCGATAAAATGGTCAGTAGAAAAAGAATCTCTAATAAAACAGTAACTTTTTCTGGGCTGGAGGCTCCACCAGACAGGGTTAAAGACATGGGCGGCATGGCTAAATCTTGCGCAGCCCATGCATAAGAAGCTAAGCAAGGTAAAAGCAAAGCCGCAAAAAAAGCGCATAGAGAAAAGAGCGCAGGGCAAAGCGTTCGCTCAGTGCTCGTATGAGATCTTATGGCTACATTACAAGGTAAATCGTTAGGACGATTCTTGTTTGTGGATGTCTTCCATAATTTTGCTAAAATCCATGCTTTCATCATTATCTTTTACTTCCTGCAAAAGCGTAATTTGCTGCTCTGTAATTCCCACAAGCAACCTTTTATCAAGAAACCGTACTACGGCCAGTCCTTTCTTAGGCCCTAAGGGTAATTGCGCTTCTAGGCGTAAGCCCCCGTGGGGGAAATCTCCTGGACGTGGAATAAAGTTGAAGCGGCCATATTTGCGTACAAACCATACCAAAAGCCATAATGCAGCTAAAAGGAATAGCAATATGCCAATGGATTGAAAATAGCCCCCCCAACTGAAGCCGCTGTCCGATGGCAAAGGTGGTGCCACTTGTGTACTTGTCACAGTGTTGGCACCAAGTTCGCTACGTTTAGGAAGGTCTTTGGCAGACATTTCTTTTTCCATAGCATTGCTTGTAGCAACAGGGTTGGCTTTTTGGCTATCTTCTTCGCTTTGCCTTGTATGACTAGCTTCTTTTCCTTGAAGGCCAAGAGCGTCTTTCTTTACGTCACTTTGAGGCATTTGCACGTTTTCGGCCACTTTTTTTAGGTCGCCAGATGGTACAACTGTGTTAGCCAAGCTGTTTTACTCTTTCCATGGGGCTAATAATATCTGTAAGGCGAACA
>CAZBDD010000392.1:0-1914 GCA_964490475.1 uncultured Desulfovibrionaceae bacterium | reverse complement strand
AGAAATAAATTAATCAATTTTTATCTTTCTTATGGCAACACATTAGCCATAGAGTAGCATAGCATCCCCATAAGAGAAGAAACGATAGCCTTGTTGCACAGCTTGCGCATAAGTATCTAAAAGCCGCTGACGTCCCACAAAGGCAGAAATCATCATTAAAAGCGAAGATTCCGGTAAATGAAAATTGGTAATGATGCCATCTACCACGCGAAAGCGTTGACCAGGATATAGAAAAATATCCGTCCACCCTGTAAAAGGTTGCACCTTACCACATAATTGAGCCACACCTTCTAAAGCACGTACCGAAGTAGTGCCCACAGCAATAACAGGACGCCCTTGCGCCTTTGCCTCAGCCACAGCAAGAGCTGTTTCTTCAGGAATTTCTATATATTCTCTATGCATAGCATGAGAGCGTATATCCTCATTACGCACAGGACTAAAAGTTCCATAACCCACATATAATGTAATTTCAGCCCATTGACAGCCATGCTGTGCTAAAGCTGTTTGCATATCTTCTGTAAAGTGCAAACCTGCCGTAGGCGCTGCCACAGAACCCACTTTAGCTTTTTTAGAAAAAATGGTTTGATATCTGCTTTGATCTTCATCGTCATCACTGCGCTTAATATAAGGGGGTAAGGGAATATGGCCTGTAGCGGCGAAAGCATCAGCCAAGTCTCCTTTCCATGCCAAGAGCACTCGGCGTTGTCCAAATGGGCCAGATTCCAACACGGTTACAGTGATACCTGCGCCAAAATGAAAGACATCGCCATCATTAACCCTACCGCCGGCACGCACAAGTCCTTGAGCTTCGGCTTCAAACCAACCCTCTTTGTGCTTTTGCACGTGAGCTGCTCCTACCACCAAGGGTAAGGGGCTTAATAGCAAAAATTCTACCTTGCCTCCGCTGGGGCGTGTGCCCAATAAGCGTGCTTGCAATACACGAGAGTTATTGACCACCAACAAGGCATTAGGTGGTATATGTTCGCAAAGCTGTGCAAACTGGCTGTGTTTTATTTCTAAAATATCCTTATGTTTCACTTTACGTGGAATGACCATAAGGCGCGACTGTCCCCTTTTCTCTGGGGGATATTGTGCTATTTGCGCTTCAGGCAAATCAAACCTATACGAGGAAAGCCAAAAATCTTTTTCTTCCATAACAGTTACTGTACTATTTATGTGTTATAATTATTTTTTTATTTTATCTTCAAAAAATGCGCCCGATAATGGCATGCACTTACCTTGTCAATATGCCCCCTTATAGGCTATGCAATGGGGGTATGACAAGAGCAAGCTTGTAAAAAAAAACGGGGGCTCTTTCACACATCTATTTTAAACAGGCTAACAACAAAGAAAACTTTACCCTTACTAGGATATATATGTACAGCGCGCCCTATATATTTTCTGAAAATAGCCCTTTTCATGGCAAAAGCATACATCTTGGCGTATGCGGTTCTATTGCTGCCTTTCGCGCTGTGGATCTTGTACGTTGGTGGGGAAAAAATGCCATGCATACCAGCGTTACCCTTACCGAAGCGGCACAGCGCTTTATAAGCTCACTCACCTTTGAAGCGCTAGGAGCCTTGCCTGTCTATGGCGACATGTGGGAAAATGAACGCATTTTTGGACATTTAGAACCCGGACAAAATAGCCACGCCATGCTTATTGCTCCTGCCTCTGCCTCTACCATAGCACAGTTGGCTCAAGGTCACGCCCACACTTTACTTTCTTGTCAAGCTTTAGCCTTTGACGGCCCTCTTTTAGTGGCGCCAGCCATGAACCCACGCATGTGGGCAAACCCCGCCACGCAGGCCAATGTGGAGCTTTTACAAAAACGCGGAGTGGAAATACTTGTTCCTGAGCAAGGCGGCACTGCCTGCGGCGATGAAGGCCAAGGACGCCTTGCCGACCTACGCC
>CAZBDD010000391.1:0-1926 GCA_964490475.1 uncultured Desulfovibrionaceae bacterium | reverse complement strand
AGGCTGTGGTACGCACCAGAGTACGAGAGCTCCTTTTACTCACAACTTTAGGTTTATGTATGGGGCTTGCCTTGCTTACTGCATGGCTTGGTTTGTCATTATCTTTAGGTGCCTTCTTAGCAGGGCTTTTTCTTGCTCGATCAGAATACAGCATGAGCGTTGTTTCAGGGGTATTGCCTTACAGAGATGTTTTTATGAGCATTTTCTTTATTTCTGTAGGTATGTTGCTCGATGTACAATATCTTTTAGGGCATTGGCCAGTGGTACTTGGGGTAACGCTTTTCTTTATTCTTATTAAAGCCTTACTTATTTTACCTGCTGTACTTATTCAAAAATATCCCTTACGCACAGCCATCATTACAGCGTTAAGCTTGGCACAAGTGGGCGAATTTTCTTTTATTCTTGTAAATACCGGTCTTGATGTTAAATTAATTTCACAAGATGGCTATCAAGCTTTTCTTGCTATGAGCATTATTACCATGATGCTTACCCCTGCCTTAATGCATTTTGCCCCGCGTATAGCAGATTTCTTTGTTTCGCCTGGTAAACACAAAAAAACCGCCGGACAGCTTGAACAACAAGAATTGGAACATAATGAAGAAGTCACTCATGACGGTCATGGACATTTGCAAGGGCATCTTATTATTGTGGGTTTTGGTATAAGCGGACAGCATCTGGTAAGGGCTGCAAAAAAATGTAATATTCCTTATGTTATTTTAGAGATGAATCCGGATACTGTGAAACGTTTTTCCGGCAAAGAACCTATACAATACGGTGACGCCTCACAGCCTGCTGTTTTGGAACATCTTGGCATTGCTTCAGCTAAGGCTTTGGCCATTGTTATCTCAGATCCTGCGGCCGTACAAGCCACAGTGGCAGAAGCTATTAATTTGAATCCACACTTACATATTATTGCCCGCACACGTTTTGTAACACAGGTAGAAACTCTGCAACTTTTAGGCGCCACTGATGTGGTGGCAGAAGAATTTGAAACTTCCGTAGAGGTGTTTTCTCGTGTCTTACATCGTTATATGATACCAAGACAGGATATTGATGATATTACTGCATCCATACGCCAAGAAAATTATAATATGTTACGTTCTTCTTCGCAGCAATCGGGAGATTTAGCTACACTTATGAGCCAGCTTCCTCAAGTGGGTACTTTTGCTCTACGTTTAGAGGAAGGTGCAACGCTATGTGATACTACTTTGCTTGATTCTGCTTTGCGCCAAGATTACGGCGTTATTGTGGTGGCAATTAATCAACAAGGAACTTTTTTACCCACGCCAGATGCCTATGTGCACTTACGAGCAGGAGATGTGGTTTATCTTTTTGGTGATGAAGAGAAATTGCATAAAGCAGCAAAGCTTTTTAAGGCTAATAAAAAAGAAGATGATGCATAAAGAACTTGGACAGCGTTCACAAAAAAACCCGACATAATGCCGGGTTTTTATTTTCGAAAATTCAGGAATTTTTGTTATCCCATGCAAACAAAAGATTTTTTTGTTGCTTTACATACCGGACAACACCACTCTTCCGGTAATTCTTCATATTTTGTTCCTGCAGGGATTTTACGGCGTTTATCGCCTCGGTCTGGATCGTAGACGAATCCACAGTTAGACACTTGGCACCGCCACATATCTTTAGGTTCTGCCATTCTTTCCTCCTTATAAATAGATAAAAGGTATAAAACAACGAAACACAGGAGATAGTGTAATCTTTTTCTTCACAAAATGAAAGATAAATATTTCAATATTTCCACATTATAGTAATATGAAATTTGTGCAAAGGCTTTGCTAGAAAGGGTAGGAGAAGTATTATTTACCCCCTACCCTTTAAAATGCGTATTTTACCAAAAGGAAATCTTTGTAGTAAAACACCTTAGATTAGTTTGTGCTGGCACAAGAAGAGCAGACACCGTCATAT
>CAZBDD010000390.1:0-1943 GCA_964490475.1 uncultured Desulfovibrionaceae bacterium | reverse complement strand
AAGTTATTCCTGTGGTGGGCATTGATGCTACACAAGAGGCAAAACAAGCCATAGCTGACGGGTATATGCAGGGCACGGTGCTACAAGATGCCAAAAGCATGGCCAATACCGTGGTGACCTTGCTTTATAATGCAATACTGAAAAAGCCCTTTCTTGATAATTTACCTTATTCTTGGGATCAAAGCGGTATTGCAATACGCATTCCGTATAGGGCATATGAGTTATCTACATACCCTGTCAGAGAAAACGATAAATAGTCAATGCTGAAAAACGCATTTCCACGCATTTTGAGGATTGTTTAAAGCGTTTTGAAGGGATGGGGGAGTTTGAGGGGGAAGGGAAACTTTTTGGCTTTGGCAAAAGTTCCCCTTCCCCCCTCAAGAAAAAAATTAGCAGTGCTTCTTTTTGCACCATTTTTCTACAGTTTCATATAAAAGTTCAGGTATAATGGGTTTGCTTAAGTGGTCATTCATACCAAATTGCAGGCTTAATTCTACATCGCCGCTCATGGCATGGGCAGACATAGCCACAATGGGGAGTTCTTCAGCACTTTTAAGAGCACGAATATTTGACGTGGCTGTGAGTCCATCCATGGTAGGCATTTGTATATCCATAAGTACCATGTCATAATTTTTTTCTTGTACCATTTGTACGGCTTCTTTGCCGTCGGAGGCCACGTCTACTTGATGCCCTTTGTTTTGTAATAACACAACTGTGATAAGTTGGTTAATATCATTATCTTCCGCTAATAAAATAGAATAACTTTCTCCTGTGCTTTGCGCACTCTCTACTTTACTACTTTCTGTAAGTGCTGTGGCTTGTGCGGAATCTGGGCTTTGTGCTATTTTCTTTTCTCCTTTAAAAATAGCTGTGAAGTAGAAGGTACTTCCTTTACTTTCTTCTGACTTTACCCATAAATCACCTCCCATAAGTCTGGTAAGGCGCTTGGCTATGGCAAGGCCTAGTCCAGCCCCTTGATGCTTGCGGGTGATGGAAGAATCTGCTTGAGCAAAGGCAGAGAATATATGCATGCTTTGTGTTGGTGTCATGCCAAGGCCGCTATCTTCTACAGAAAATGTATAATGCACTTCATCGCTGACACGTTCTGTACAAGTAATATTTACTGTAATATGGCCTTTTTCGGTAAACTTGAGGGCATTGTGCACAATGTAGAATAAAACTTGCTTTAATCGGGCCGCATCGCCATGCAGGGTTTCTTCTTCGGTATTATCCACATGAACTTGTAGTTGCAGGGCTTTTTCTTTTGCTTGTGGCCCGTAGACAAGTTTGATTTCGTCTGCAATATCCTTCATAAGGAAGGGCACATTTTCCATTTCAAAAGTGCCTGCGTCAATGCTAGAAAAATCGAGAATGTTATTAACAAGATCCATAAGCTTAGTGGCAGAGGTAATGCTCTTGCCCACATAATCTTTCTGCACAGGTTGCAAGGCGGTGGTGTCTAGGACGTGTAAAAGGCCTAACACAGCATTGAGCGGTGTGCGTATTTCATGGCTCATATTGCCTAAGAATTTGGTTTTGGCTTCGGCGCTTTGTTCTGCCAAATCTCTGGCTGTGCGTAAATCTTTTTCGGCATTGCGAATTTCAGCAAGTTTTGCTTCGCGTTCGCGCAAGTCGCGCATATAGGAAATCACCACTTCTTGTTGCTGCACGTAAGTTTTTTTAGAGGTTATCTCTACAGGGATGGGATTGTCTTTTAAGTCTTTGGTTAATAATTCTACGCGGGAATAGCCTGTGTCAAAAGCTTGCTGCAAGATTTCGCGCATAAAGGGAATGGTGGAGGTTCCATCGGGTTGCAAGCGGGGTATGCTGCGAAAATGCGCGGCCATATATTCGCCTTTACTTGTAAAGCCATAAAGCTGTACTATGGCATCGTTGCATTCTATAAGATTAAAAGTTTGATCCCACACGTTAATACCAAGGGG
>CAZBDD010000389.1:0-1948 GCA_964490475.1 uncultured Desulfovibrionaceae bacterium | reverse complement strand
TTTGCTCTACTTGAATTATATTAGATTTATGATCAAATAAAATAGCACGAGAAGAAGTGGTACCTTGGTCTAAGGCTAAAACATATTTTGCACTCATGAATAAACTCCTTAAAATGTATAAAATAAAACTTATTTTGCAGGCTTTTTAAAAAATTAAAGAGCACCTACAAGTTTGCCTACAGCATAAGCTAGGGAAGCGCCAATCATAGGACCAACAACGGGAACCCAAGAGTATCCCCAATCGGAATCACCCTTACCAGCAATGGGAAGCACGAAGTGAGCAATACGTGGACCAAGGTCACGAGCAGGGTTGATAGCATAGCCAGTGGGGCCGCCAAAGCTTAAGCCCAATGCCCACACAAGAATAGCTACCATGTAAGGACCATAGCCTGCGGGTAATTGCCCATTATTTTTGTGGAAGATCATGAAGATAAGGAAAACAAGTAAGAAGGTACCAATGGCTTCGCATAAAATGTTCGCGGGGATATTACGAATGGCAGGGCCTGTGCTAAATACTGCAAGCTTTGCCCCTTGTTCTTCGGTTTTTGCCCAGTGCGGTAAATACGCCAACCACACTATTACGCCACCGCAAAAAGCACCAGCCAATTGAGCTCCCATGGTTGCTAATGCGTGCCCGAAAGTGTATACACCAAGCATAGTTTTTGCTAATGTTACTGCAGGGTTAAGATCTGCTTGAGGCGCACCTAAAGCCACTGCTGTATACACACCCAGCATAACACCAAAGGCCCAGCCGGCAGTAATACAAATCCAGCCGCCACCATAGGCTTTTGAATCTTTTAAAATGCAGCAAGCCACAACGCCGGCACCAAAGCACAGTAAAATCATTGTTCCAAAAAATTCACCCATTAAATTTGTCATACAATCCCCTACAACTGTGACCACGCGTAATCAATAATACATTGAAGATATAAGGTCACGTATTTATATCTCCGTTTATACATTAAACTGCTGGGTAACGCTATCACAGTAGATATTTTCATTCAACTTTTTTTTAATTTTACACATCAAAACTTTTTAATCTATAAAACGCAAGCAAAAAAAGACTCAATACATTTTCTGTACTGAGTCTTTACATAAGAATTCCCAATATATTAAATAACACTATCTAAGACATTTCTAAACATTTTTTGAGTTTTTTAGCATAGCGCTCTGCTTCACTGTAAATGCAGCCACAATACGCCTGCCGATAAAGATGCAACTCTTTTGAAATGTTAATACCATTTTGCCATTGGTCTCTAAAGTCTTCATAGTGGAAATTAACACCATATTTTAAAGCTGCATTTTCGCAGCTACGAATAATTTGTTCATGATTTTGATAGCGCGAATATAGCAAAGAAGAAGAAAATGCCGTAAAGCCCCCTTGCTCAGGCGCAGTATTATGCAAGCTTTCTCGTAGCATTTGAGCACATACATCCAAACGAGATGCATAACAATAAGAACAACGTGCCGCCCCGCTATCTTGTTTACCTGCCACAGCAGCCAGCCATGCGTGAATATCCCACAGGTCATCACGAAAAATCACCGGAAAATCTAGCTTTTCAGCACATTCTAGTAAAGCATCGCGGCGACGCAAATATTCACTGAGAGGATGAATATTAGGGTTTATAAAAAGTGCTGTAACATTATGGCCTTGCTCCCGTAAACGTAATACCGGTACAATGGCGCATGGGCCACAACAAACATGAAGTAGAATATGTTTTTGTTGCATAAAATCTCGATGCAAATAATTCTGTTACGATACTTTATTAATGCAAAGTTATTTCAATGCTTATCTTAAGTTGCTCTTCTAATTCTGCAATGCGTTGTCGTTTATGATTGAGAACATAAAAAGCCAACTCTTTTGACGTAATTTCATACGAAAATTTTCCACCTTGGGCACTGCGTCCTTTACGCTCTATTTCACCAAGAGCCTGTAATGCTTGCCACT
>CAZBDD010000388.1:0-1955 GCA_964490475.1 uncultured Desulfovibrionaceae bacterium | reverse complement strand
TGCATGTTACTGCGCCTTTACACGCTGTTAATGAAGCTGTGACAAATCTTTCTGATACAGCAATCAACGTGCTTGATATGCCAGAAACTGTAGATATGCAAACCTTGCGTATGGGTGAAGTGCAAGGCGCATGTGGAAAAGCCGCCTTTGCTTATATAAAAAAGGCTGTTGATCTGTGCCTTGCGGGAAAAGGGCAGGCTTTAGCCACAACTCCCATCAATAAAGAATCCTTTAAGGCTGGTGATGTTGACTATATTGGTCATACCGAGGTGTTGGCAGACTTAACCAAGAGTCATGATCCACTTACAATGTTCCAAGTGCATGATTTGCGAGTGTTTTTTTTAACGCGCCATCTGTCATTAGCTAAAGCTTGTGAAGCAGTAAAAGAAGCGCGCGTGGTAGATTATTTACAGCGTTGCCATAAGGCATTATTACAATTAGGTTTGGAAAAGCCAAGTATAGCTGTTGCGGGTTTAAATCCGCATTGTGGCGAACACGGGCTTTTTGGTGATGAAGAAGATACACAACTTGTACCTGCCATTGAAAAAGCACAACAATTGGGTTTAGACGTGAGCGGTCCCTATCCTGCGGATTCGGTATTTCATTTTGCCCTTAAAGGACGCTGGGATGCTGTTTTATCGCTCTATCACGATCAAGGGCATATTGCCACGAAGATGGTAGATTTTCACCGTACCATATCCTTAACTTTGGGAATGCCCATTTTGCGTACCTCTGTAGACCACGGTACGGCTTTTGATATAGCTGGAAAAGGGACAGTAAGTGCCGTGAGTATGATAGAAGCTATCCGTTTAGCTGCTCTGTACGCACCATTTTATACTAAAGCCAATTAAAAAATTCTACTAAATTTTAAAAGTTTCCATGCAAATAGTAAAAAATTTACATGGAAACTTTTTTTTCCCTAAGTCAAAGATAATCAAAATAGCGCACTTTTTTTGTACTGAATCAAAGTTATATATCAAAAATGAGAGAAGCTTTATTTTTTTATTAAGGTGTTGATTTTTAAGTTTTTATTCTGTGTGTATAATTTACTTAGTTAAGTTTTATTTTGCCTTTATGTTCAAAATTTGTTTGAAAAATTATTGTGCAGAACCCTTAAAATAGAGTCAGTTAAGTTGAAAACAGTAAGAAACAATCTTGAAAGAAAAGTTGTGATTTTTTAGGCATGTATTTTTATCCTAATGTTATTCTAGACTTTTTGATTTTTTTTTTGTAATTTTCGAAAATATTTTTTAGAGTTTTATTGTGTCAAAAGGCGGATGTGCAACAAATGACGCATAATGAAAGCGCTGTGTCACCATAGCACGCTGCAGATGGGCATCAAATAGTATTAACTTTTGTATGGATAACATTTCAAATTATAAATGTTTTACAAAAATAGCTATTGTAAAAAAACACATTGTGTAATTATTTGATTTTGTATGTTTTGTTTAGATTTCGATACTCTATGTGAAAGACAGAAAATGTACACGCAACTTTCGGGGTAGGAATTAGTTTTTTGGTGGGTGATTAAAAAATCTTGTTAAATACATTACGCGAGAGTTACTATATGAATATAGCTTATCTTAATGAAATACAAAATAGAGTGTTTGCTTCCGTTACTGACTTAGATGCACTTTGCAAAGATATTCCTATGGAAATATATGCCCCTTTTGAATATGTGAGTAATAATGGCTTCTATGGAATTGATATGGCGCTTAAACAATATGCCGGATTGCCGCATAGCTATCGACTAAAAGCTCACTATTCGCATATGTCGCAAATTTTTGAAGGTACTGCATGGGTTAAGGACTATGATACCTTGCCCATGCTTTTTACTTGGGCTCCCTCACACGAAGAAGTTTATAAAAAAGTTTGCCGTAAACCCATGTATTCCATTGGGCCTATTATCCATTATGCACAAAATGCCTATACAGAAGAAAAAATTGCAGCAGAGA
>CAZBDD010000387.1:0-1960 GCA_964490475.1 uncultured Desulfovibrionaceae bacterium | reverse complement strand
ACCAGAAATAAAAGGCATTGTGTATATCGCGGAAATTTCCAAGATAAAAAATAATGTGAGTTATGGATGTGTTCATATATTCTACAATCCTCGATCTAAATTATTGATTTTTATATTGAGCTAGCTCTGTTTCAAGGTGAGCGATTCTCTGTTTAGCTTCTAAGCGATCTTTATGAAACCGTGGCAGATTTATGCCATCATAGGCTCCAAGAGGAATGGAAAACAAAGGCAAAAGCTCTTTTTCTTCCTCAGCACAATAAAAAGCATTGAGTCCGTCAAAATATACGGAAACATAGCTTTGTTTATGCATGTAGGTATCGGTTTTCTTTTTATGATGAAATTCTTTACCTTGGCGAAGGGCTTGCATAAAATCAACATTGGGAAAAGTTACTTCAAGTATGACAACCTTGGGGCGAAAGAGCGTAAAATCATGGCCTTGAAGTATAGGGAATTCGTGCCCTTCTGTGTCAATTTTCAAAAAATGTATGGGTTGGTGTGGGGAAACATGGCTTTGGCAAATATCTAAAAGGGTACGTACTGGCACTTGCTTTTGTGTATACGACATATCTAACTGTTCACAAGTATCAAGGACGACATCTTTTGAAAAAGAAGCAAGGGCTGTACGATGTAAAACATTTTCTTTTTGAGTAAAGGGTATGTAAAGCTCTTGCTGGCCTGCGGTATGGGAAAGGGCGCATTGTATATTTATATCTCGACGACGTTTTTCATGAAATTGTGCAATATTTTCTTCGATGGGATCAATATTTATTCCATGCCAACCTAAGTCATAAAACAGCTTTGTTACAGAAAGAATCTCAGGGTGAAAGGCACCTACATCTATATAAAAACCTTTTTCTACGTTGGAAAAAATTCTCCGTAGTAAAACATCTTCAAGGTTTTGAGCATAACTATATATCATAGATTTATCCTATTATTTTTTCCAAAAAACATTAATACTTGTAGGCATGCCAAATTCTGCATACGTAGTGTTTAAAGCATTTTTCCACGTAAAATCATATCTAAAATGTGTCATGCCATAGATTGCAAACTTTTGTTTATATTCTTCAGGTGAAACAAAGTTATTGAGCGTTTTTCTATGAGAAAATAGGTATGGAATAATGCCGTGCATGGAAGAAGGCTTGTTTTGATGTAAGCCAAAGTCCATTAAATGCAAGCTGTAACCATCGGGCTTTAAGACTCGATCAATATCTTTACAAATGGCTTCAAAGATAGCCTCTTCTTCCGGTACATGTTCTAATACCGAGGTGGAAAAAACAAGATCAAAATATTCGTTGGGAAGTTCTGGGCTAAAATCTCCCATATAACTTTGTACTAAGGTGAAACGTGGCTTTGTGGGAGCCCCCTTGGGTCCATTGCCAATACCTTCAAACTTATCAATATTCCAACATTCATGCTGATGATGCACGCAATAGTGGTTTAAAATACGTGAATGAGCTCCGCCTATTTCCAAGATGCGAATAGGTTTTTCACCAAACATTTGATCAATGAAGGCTGTGCATAAACCGTCTTGGTAGGCTTTAAGATCACAATAGCTAGCGTGTACGGGCGAGGCATCGTCATTGAGTAAATAACCTTTAATGAAGTAGTCCATATGTTCTGGGCGTGCATAGGTAAAATCGTTAAAATCTGTTTGTGGGCTAAAAATCTGCGCTTCTTTTTTACGCTCATTGTGACGCATGACCCAATGTCGCACCATATAGCTTTCTGTGGGCAAATACTTTGGAGCAGTCTCCTTATAGTGTTGAGTGCGCTTAAGTATTGTTGCTGCTGCTATATCTTGTTGCACTGTAGGTAAAGCAGGAGGTGTAAAGGTTTTTCCTTCTAGAAGGGCTGTGTATAAAGATTGACAGGTGAGGGCTTTTTGTTTGGGAGCGCAGTGCATTGCTGCTAAAGCTCGAATCCGTGCGCCATATGCTTCTGTTGTGGGCAGTGTAAAAGC
>CAZBDD010000386.1:0-1960 GCA_964490475.1 uncultured Desulfovibrionaceae bacterium | reverse complement strand
CTATTTCGAATGAATGGGGAGGTTGCAAAGAGAGAGGGGTAAGCACCTTCCAAGAATAAGTAAGCACGATTTGACAAGTATGCAAGGGGTGAAATGAAAAAAGAGAGAACTTTGTGAAAAATAGTTTTTTAATATGAATAAAATAAGCCTTCTACATATTTTACTATGCGAAGGCATTACATTTGCGATTACTTAATCGTTATTACAAAAAGAAATTAACAACGTAAAATAATATTATTTTTGAGTTGAAATGCATAAACAAAAATACTGTAAACAAAAGATCTCTGTATAATCCATGTATTTGTAACTGTGCAGAGGTCTCAAACAAGGGGATGAAATGCGCGTTTTCGGTATCAATTATTTAAAAGATAAAGCATGACTTGTGGCTGGCTTAAGCCCTTCTTTTGTAAAAACATGTAGAACTTCTGTGGCTTTTGAGAAAACACTATCTAATTTTTCTGCTTCTTCGTCTTTAGGGCGCGCTAAAACAAAGGTAGAAATATCACCTTGCTCGGGGCTTGTTGGGCGGCCAATGCCAAGTCGCAAACGATAAAAATCTGGCGTTCCCAATTGCTGTGTAATAGATTTCAAACCATTATGGCCTGCATTGCCACCACCAAATTTAAAGCGTAATTGCCCAACAGCAATATCTAGCTCATCGTGTATTACTATCAAGTCTTTTGCTTGTAATTTGTGCCAAGCTAGAAGAGGCTGCACACACACACCGCTCACATTCATAAAAGTTAATGGCTTGGCAAAAAGCCACCATGGCTCTGTGAGATTAAATTTTGCGCGCCAAAGTTCGCATTTAAATTTTGCGCCGGACAATTCTTCTACGCGTCCTGTTTGCTGGCAAAGCTCTAATAGATAGTCAATATGCATAAAACCCATATTGTGGCGCGTACCGTGATATTTAGGGCCAGGATTGCCAAGCCCTGCTAATAGTCCTTGATATTCCATAAATCAACCTTGTTTTTTTATGTGGATGGGAAGGCCAAGCCCTGCACATTGTTCGGCTATAATGGCGGCCATGTGTTTAGCATAGACACGACTCACAGCGCATAAATGTCCTCCCCCTGAAATGCCAATGAGTTTTTTTTGTGGCGCTTGTACTGCGTGTAAAATATTTTGCATCATAGCCCAAGGGAAAAGTGAGTCATTTTTTGCACTCAAAATAAAAAGAGGGCATTGTATATGGCCTTTTACTTCTGCAGCTTCTAAGTTTTTATTAAAAAGGCTAGAGATAAAAACCAGAGGGTATGTATAACGAAGGCCTTGAGATGGTGCAAAAACTTTGTAAGCATGGGCAAGTATATACTTTGGCTTTAAATATAACCAAAAAGGTATGGGCAAAAAGGGGAAAACACGCGCTAATGTGCGTAAAAGGAGTAAAAATTTATCTTTGTGTTGCAAGAGAAATGCAAAGCGTGTGACAAGAGCGGCATCTTCACTTTGTGGCAATAAAGTACACATGGGAAAGCAAGCTGCAAGTGAGGGATTATCTATAGCATGTGCTAAGGCTAAAATACCGCCTTGGCTATGACCACTAACAACTATAGGGCCGGAAAAATATTTTTGAGCCCAGGCTTGTGCATCCTTACCATTTTGCAAAATATCGTCAAAGGTAAAAAGTTTTTTCGTTTTTGGGCTTAATCCATGACTTAAGGGATGTATTCCCACCACATTACAGCCATTGGCATGTAACTCTTCAAGTATAACGCTATACATGTGTGGTGAAGACATAGTGCCTGGGTAAAAAAGCACTGTTACGGCTTCTAGGCTATTTTCTAGTACAGAAAGAGCAATAGTATTTTTTTGTGAAGGTATGTAAACAGTTTTGGCTTGTTTTAAGTGGTATTTCTTAGCTTTCATATTGCAATATGCTTCTATGCTAAAAACAGATATAAGACCTCTGCACAATTCAAAAGGCATGGATTGCCACGTCGCTGCGCTCCTCGCA
>CAZBDD010000385.1:0-1963 GCA_964490475.1 uncultured Desulfovibrionaceae bacterium | reverse complement strand
CATTTCTGTATCTACAAAGGCAGCATCAGTATAAAAAGCGTTTACATCTTTATATACTTTGTTGATAACCTTAATGCGTTTAGCATACGGCTCTTTTAGCATCATGGGCAAGCCAATCCACACAACTTTTCGTTTTTGTGCCGTGGCTAGCTCTAAAAAATTGAGGGTTCTTAGAGAATAAATTTTTCTCCAACCGTCAGTATCTACACCAAACCATCTTTTATTTACCTTAAGATGCTGTGGGTCGTTGGCACCTATAAACACAATGGTCACATCAGGGTCGTGTTGTTTTAGAAGCTTTTTAAGATTATCTGGCCAATTAAAAAAAGTCTGATTGGCAAGTCCTGTGGAAACCTTGGCTCTGTGTGCCACTTCTATATTTTTACGATGCTTTAAAGAATTTTGAATAAGGGGCACTAAGCCTTGCATCATAGAGTCACCCACTAATAAAACTTTTATTTTTTTTCCAAAGTCCGGTAGTTTGGTATCATAGACCTCTAAAGAAAGCTCTGAAGGAGCAGCGCTTATATGCTTAGGGTCATAAAAGGCGTATGTTACCTGCTTTTGTGGTTCACTTGGCTTTTTGGGCTCAATTTTTTCTGTGGGTTTTTCAATAGCTACCTTACTAGGGTCATCTTTAGGCTTTTCTTTGGGCGCTATTATAGGTTTTTCTTGTTCTTTTAAATCTTCTTTCTCGGCAATTTTTTTACCTTCTTTAACATCAGGCTGCTCTTCTTTTGGTTCCACTTTTTGTTCTGCAACAGTTTCTTCTTCTTGTGTAAAAAAACCGAGAGCGTTTCTATAATGTTGCCACACTGCAAACCATTGTTCATCCCACGGTGCATGACTTTCAATGGTTTGTTCTTCACTTAAAGTAGATGTAAAGTCCCCTACTTTATTCATAAGAGAGTTTAGACCAGTGTTTTCCCCCACATAGGTAATAACTTCACTGATAAAAGTAAATTCAGGATAATCTGCACTCTTGTCTTCTAAATAAAGAGAAAAGCGATGTGCTTCAAATAAAATTATGCAAACGAAAATGGCTAAATAATAATATAAAGCCTTACGATTACCTGCCATTATATTTTCAGTTTTTTTTGGGCTTTTCTTTGGACTAACTAAAGAGTTTGCAGTGTTAGGAGCTTGCACAGAAGGCGCAGAGCTAGCAGAGGAAGACATTTTCGAATCTGCTTTTTGCTCAGCTTGAATTTTTTTTGTTGCGCTTTGCTGAGCTTTAGCAGGAGTGCTAACCTTACTGTGTTCTTGTTTTGTAGAAATAGGCGAAGTGTCGCTAGCTTTTTGTGGCGGAATAGCAGCCATGGTAGCCAAGGTCTGCTGTGCGCTTTTTCTTTGCCTGCTGACTTTATTGGCAGAGGCTTTTTTTCTAGCGGCCTTTTTTTGTGCTTTTTTGTTAACTGCTTTGCTAGCAGCTTTACCTATATTTTTCTTTTGTGCAGCTTTTTTCATACACGAACCTTAAAATTGAAAATAAATAAATGGCAGTACCCCATCGGGGCCAAGTTTTAAAATAAAAGCGCAAAGTACTGCAAAAACAATTACCTGTACGGGCGCCCATTGTTTATGGATAAGAAAAACAAAAGCTTTAAAAAGGCGTGAGCCTAAAACTTGTGTTAACATGGTGCAGGCAATAGCTATGGGAACAAGCACTTCAAAGCCTGCTCCTTGTATATCCCAAAACCAAATACGCTCAATGATTTGTAAAGCCAACTCTGTGGAATCGGCTCTAAAAAATATCCAAAGTAAGCATACAAAGTGAAAGGTTAAAAACCAGCACAGCATGGCATAAGGAAGCGAGAAAAATTTGCTTTGCCAAAAAAATGCTTTTTCTTGAGATACCGGAGCTGAAGAGCTAGGTAGCATTTTTCTTTTGGTGCATACATCAGTTAAATTTTTCCACATATGCACAAAAGCTAAACCAGTGCCGTGCATAACGCCCCATATT
>CAZBDD010000384.1:0-1964 GCA_964490475.1 uncultured Desulfovibrionaceae bacterium | reverse complement strand
TTGCATCGGGCAAATATAAAACACGCACCATAGCACCAATAAAAACACCGGGTAAAGTGCCAAGTACCACAATCCACACTAAGGGCCATACAAGGCGACCTTCTTTCCAATAGCGATAGACACCACTAGGAATGGCAATAATATTAAAAAATTGGTTGGTAGCACTTACTGAGGGGTGCGTGTAACCAAGTACGGACATTTGAAAGGGCAACAGTAAAAATGCTCCGGAAATTCCTCCCATAGATGCTATAAATGAAATAAAAAAAGCTACAATGGGGGGAATAAAAGGATTTATTTCTATACCTGCAACGGGGAAAAACATAATGCACCTCCTTATTGTCACGATTATGAATAAAAAAGTAACAATAAAAAAAGTACTATGTCAAGCTTCAAAGTGTTAGTTTGGGTATATTAGTACTTGTGTAATCTTAGCAAGGCTATAGAATTTATTATCATCTAAGATCAGAAAATATGCATTGTTGGCTTTTTGCAAAAAAAATAGTATATTAACTTGTCAGTTATTTTGCTAACAGGCTATTAAGGTTAATAAAGGGATACACATGACACAATTTTCACGGAATAGCCACAAAGACAATGGGCGAATTGTGGCTGAAAATACACAAGAGCATGCCTTAAATACAGAGCAGCTGCATATTTTGGAGCAAAGCTTTCGTAAGTGGCTTGCATCTACCAACAGAGAAAATGTGCGTTTGTCACGCCTTACTGCCACATTGATTTTTCTTATTATTCGCTATACAGGGGCAAAACTTAGTGAGGTTCTTCATTTAACTCCAGAAACAGCTATTGATTTTGAACAGTGTAGTATCTTTTTTCAAAGCAAAAACGCAATGGAAGAAGGACGCAGTGTTCCCATTCCTGAACAAATTTGTGCCGAAATTGCAGAAAGTATTGCTACTTTGAAAACACAAAAAGGCAATGCTCCCATTTTTTATTTGGATGCTGGTTTTGTGCGTCGTAAATTTTATGAATGCGCCGAAGCTTGTGGCTTGCCAAAAGAGCTCAGTGGCCCTGAAGCTATACGTCGTGCCAGAGCCATAGAGCTCATGCAAAGTGATATTCCTTTACCGGTAGTGCAAAATATGCTTGGACATGCCACATTAAATCTCACTACGGCACATGTGGCTTTTTCCTCAGAAGAAATGCAGGCCGTGGCAAAACGCTTTGTACAAAAAGAGCTGAGCCAGAAAACTAGTGCAAGAAATTGCTTTATAGGGAAAATAATATCCATTGCATCGGAAGCTATACAATCCTTAGTGACGCTGCAATTGGTAGAAGGTACACGCATTAAAGCACTCATTACCAATGATAGCGTGCAAAGACTTGCTCTTGCCATAAACACCATGGTATGTGCCGAAGTTAAAGCTCCCTTAGTCATGCTTTATAGTGGCGAACAAGCACCACTTTGTAGCGCGGAAAATATTTTGTCCGGCACACTTACATATGTGAAACAAGGTGATGTTATGGCAGAATATATTTTACAACTTGCTGATAATACAGAAGTTTGCATCTTATCAACTACTATACTGATAAATATCCCGTTAGGCACTTCTCTTTGGGCTGCATTTAACGCTTCATCTGTAGTGTTGCGTGTGGACTAAGCATGTAAATCATGTATAGTAGATTGATATTTTAGGATAACAAGAAAAATGCTTTATTAAGAAAATGCTGATTAAATACCTTTGCACTCTTTAATTGTGGCAGACGCACTTTGCTAACACTAGACGTATGTTTTCAACAAGCACCAAATATTTACGGTAATGCAGTACAATTATTTTGAATAAAGTATATTTTGTTTTAGTGTGAAAATATTTGTATTTTTAATGTGTTATAAATAAAAGAGGGGTTTATTTTTTTCTGTTGACAGGGATAAGAAATTAGCCTAAAACTCTCTTCGTCGGGATGTAGCGCAGCCTGGGAGCGCACTTGAATGGGGTTCAAGGGGT
>CAZBDD010000383.1:0-1975 GCA_964490475.1 uncultured Desulfovibrionaceae bacterium | reverse complement strand
ACTTGAGCCTTAATGGTGTTTATGGCTTCATTGGTAGCGGTGATAACCTCTGGGGCAAAGCGGTGTGAAGTCCAGTACTTTACATTACATTGTGAGGTTTGCACATATTGGCAAGGGCGAGCTAAATAGAGTATGGAGGCAGAGCTGGGGTCTCTTTTGGCAAGAGCTAGGGTAGTATCTTGTGTGGGGGTAGGGTCAGAAGAAGGTTCATAGCGTGAAAGCCATGCTTGCCCATCGCCTTCTATGTATACGTGCAAGGTGTCACTTTGTGCGCTTTGTGGTTGTGCAGGCCGCAAAAGACCGTAGAGGGTAAAGGTAGTGGTGGGAATGTTTTGTTGTGTAAAGCCATAGGTAGATTGTGCTTCTGAAAGTTTTTGATTCACAAAAACAGCGCCATAGTCAGACTTTGCACATGCTGCAAGGGCAGTCAAAAGACACAAAAGTAAAAATAATGAAAAATTGCGTGGAGTAAACATATAACTTCCGTGGGTTAAAGATTATTGTTGTTGCAGGGTAATTTTAATGCGTGCTTCCATGTATAAGGCGAGGGCAGCAATGGCTTCATCGCATATGGTAAAAATAGGAATTCCAAGTTGAATAAGTTCTTGTCTGTACTCATGAAATAGCGGGCCACCGTCCACAATGCCAATAAGTGGCTTTGGCAATTTTCCGGCATTGTTTTCTAAAAGCTGTTTGGCAAGCGCTATCATACCTTGAGGATCGTACATGGATAAGGTTTGCTGTTCTTGTGCTAAGGTATGAGTGAAAGGAGACATGGGGGCAAAACTCATAACCACAGCGTCAATCCCTTTATCTTCTAGTAAAACCTCTGCCACACGTATGTGCACCAAATCATTGGAGGCAGGGTTAATATCTAAAGGATTTTGTATGCTTACTAAAGAATCAAGACGGTGTTCCACAAAGATGTCTTGGAGCTTTTTATGTGTTTCTTGGCTAAAGTTGCAAAGACTCATGCTATATGTATCGGATTGAATGGAATCTGCCATGCCCACAGCTTCAAAGCCGGCGCCACTAAAGGCGGCAAGGCGTCTGCCCCCAATGTGCATATGGTGCAGATGTTCTGCCAGCATGAACACATTTTGAAATTCTGTAAAGGTGCGGGTTACAATGGCTCCAGCTTCAGCAACGCAACTTTCGCACACCATATAATCACCGGCTAAGGAAGCAGTGTGTCCGCTGGTGGCATGTTTTCCTTCGGGTGTGCGTCCGGCTTTATAAAACACTACAACTTTGCCCGCTTGCACAGCTTTTCGCACAGCTTGCACAAAGGCAAGGCCATCTTCATCTATAAAACCTTCAGCATATACGGCTATAACATCTATATGTTCATGGGTGCTAAAATAATGTAGCATGTCCCCAAGGCTAAGATCAGACTGATTACCCATAGATATCATATAAGCCGGAGCCAGTTGTGGCATTTGGCTGATACGATGCACCATAAAGGCACCACTTTGACTGATAAGTGCTGATCTATGATAGCTATGGGGCAGGCATTGGCCGGAATGGGCTTGCTCCACACGTTGCATGAGGGGAAATTTTTCTCGTGGAATAAACCATGTGTCGTAATTTCCAGGATGAGACACCACGCCCATGCAATTGGCACCAAGGAAAATGGGGCCGCCGTCTTCTTTGCTATGTCCGCGTTGCATGTCTTGCTTTACTTTTTCAGCTCTTTCCATGCTATGTTGTGTTTCGCCCATATTTCCTGCAATCAGCATAACAGCGTGTGCTAAATTATGTTCGATAATGCTGTGTATAAGAGGGGGTAGGCTTTCTGCACCCACGGCTAATACTAATAAATCTAAGGGACTATCTAGAGCCTCTAAGGCGGGTAAGCATGCAATATCGGCAATGGAATTTTCTTTTTCATGAAAAAGTACAATATGCTCTTTAGAAAAACCTGAGCCTATAATATTGTCTAAAATCATGCGCCCAAAATTCTTTCTGGTGGAAG
>CAZBDD010000382.1:0-1975 GCA_964490475.1 uncultured Desulfovibrionaceae bacterium | reverse complement strand
TTTGTCCATGGATGCTGTTGTAAGAACTCAGCATCTTGCTGTAACTTACGGCTAAGTTCTTTGATGGGAGGTACCAAGGTTTTGATATCAGTGACAAGAGTGGCACTTATAGCAAAATTGGTGGCTTCTTCGGCCAAATCAATGGCTTTTTGACTAAACTCCATGGATTGCATGAGGGTATCCAAAGCCTTGGCAGGATTGTGGAAACCCACACTATTTTCTGCGGATACATAATCCCAGAACATTTGCCCTTTACGTACCATTTCTCTGGCATCCTTCATAAGGGTATCATAGTTGGCATTTTTTTCGCCGGTATAATCTGCGGCAAGGCGTACAGCTTCATGAGCTTTCACTGAAACTTCCTGAGCTTTCAAAAGCTGAGTATACGTTTTTTCTTGCGTATAAAGGACACGCTCTTTTAAGTATTCAGGAGATTTGTCTGCATGGCATTGACGACATGCACGCATATTGGTGTCTTTTAGTGGTGATGTCCACCAATGGCTGGAAATCTTTTTGCCATCTACACGCTCATAGCTCATGTGGCAATCGGCGCAAGAAACGCCTGCGGCTCCGTGGGGGCCATCAATCCATGTTTCATATTCAGGGTGCTGCATTTTGAGCATAGGAGCTTTAGAAGCGGTATGAACCCAATCCACGAAGGGGCCGTTATCTGCTCCATGGCTTTTGTAATACTCATACATATTTTCCGGCGAGAAACCATTGTCCCACGGGAAAACAGGCTTGGCAGCGGGGCCATTGTCTTTGTGTGTAAAATAGTATTCTACGTGGCATTGCGCACATACCAAGGAGCGCATTTCATTGCGAGAAATTTTATCAAGGTCTTTACCGCTACGCTTGAGCCAATCTTTAAGAGGTTCAGAATAAAGACGTAATTCCATAGTTTGAGGGTCATGACAATTGGCGCAACCTATGGTGTGATCTCTGGCATCTAACTTATCGCGGAAAGAATTGGAATCCATGCTCCAGAACTTATCGCCGTATTCGCCTACCCATTCCATCATTTTAGGGGTTTTACAATTCCAACACGTGGCAGGTAATCCGCCTTTTTCTGAAAAGCGATTAATACGATCGATATTTACTAAATCATCTATGGCATAAGTATGCCCACGGGTTTCGTTATATTCATAACTGAAGGGATATCCCAACCAAAGATTTTTTAAATAAGGCTGAGCATGTTTAAAGCCCTTGGGCAGAGGAGAAAAATCATCATTTTTTCTGAAATGAACGGAACCTTTATACTCTGTCATTACTGTATCTTCGGCATTTCTTTCAAAAGATGCGTATTGAGCAGGGAAAACATCTTTAAAAGCCGAATTCTTAATTTCGTCTTTTTTAAGTCCCGTTTCGTATTTAGGAGTTTTTAATTCGGTGCTTACATCGTTACAAGCGGCAAGAAAGCCAGTCATAAATAAACACAGCATTACAACAACTGGTAGAGAAAGATATTTGTTATTCATCGGCAATCATCCTTTTGCTGATGGGCTTTTGGCGCATATGCGCTACACTGCGGTGACAATCAATGCAATAATTTTTTGCTTCCATGCTAGCCACATTAATATTGGTCATGGCGTGGCATGATTTACAGTTTTCATTCACCACATCCATTGTGGAAAGGCTCACATGTACAGGCACGTCTTTGCCTTGGATGTTAGAAATAACATCCTTAAAGGCCATGGCTGCTTTGTAGGGTAGCTTTTCCAATAAATTTGTGGGGGCATGACAACTGTTGCAAGAAACATTGGCATGGGTTGACATTTTGTGCGTTACTGCCGCACGGTTCATTACGTGACAACTGGAACAAAAAGGCCGATTGTCCGTATAGCGCATCATGACGGCGGCGGTGGCAACAGTGCTCACACCTATCACAATGCCCACAATGACCAATTTTAGCCACGGGCCGTGGCGAGATGCTCCCATAAAATCCTCCTTTTTCTATCACCCCTATGGTGAGTGT
>CAZBDD010000381.1:0-1998 GCA_964490475.1 uncultured Desulfovibrionaceae bacterium | reverse complement strand
CATCGTTGCATTCTATAAGATTAAAAGTTTGATCCCACACGTTAATACCAAGGGGCGTGATGTCAAAAATAGCTTGTATGCGCTCCTCGGTGGTTTGCATTTTCTCGATGAGAGAGTTTATATCGCGCAAATCGCGGATGTAAGCCACTACCACTTCTTCATTCCAAATAGTAAGGCGTACCAAGGTGATTTCTAAAGGAATACGAGTGTGGGTGCTACGATGATAAAGACTAAAGTTTGAACGAAAATACCCTTCACGAAAAGCTTTTTGTAGGGCTTCTTTTACCATAGTAAATGAGGAAGAACCGTCTTCTTGATATCTGGGAATGATAGTACGGAAGTTCTTCATAAAATCTTCTGGGCTATCAAAGCCAAAAAGACGCGCGCATTCGAAATTGGCATCGCGCAAGAGATAATCATTGCCCCATAAAGCAATAGCCATGGGGGCGGCATCTAGCATGGCTCTGGTACTTTCTTGTACTTTAGCAAATTCTTGCACATGGTTGCTTATGCGCGAAAGGTCTTGCGTATACCCAAGAAGGCAATTTTCATTATTGTAGGTTATGCGGCATAGGGTCACTTCACATGGAAATATTTTTCCTGCGGTATCGGCATGTAACCATTTAAATTTATAAAAGCCATCTTGAAAGGCTTGCTGTAAATAGCTCTTCATGAGCTCTTCTGATTTTTTACCTAATTGCATTTCTGGGCAAAGGGTAAAGAATTTTTGTTTAAATTCTTCTTTGTTAGCTACGCTAAAAACATTTGTAACTTCGCTACTACAATCAATAAGTACTAAGTCTTTGGACCAAATATGCATGACGAGAGGCAAATTTTCTAAAATATCTTGATCTAATTCTTGAGGAGGAGCAGCTTCATAAAGTGACTTTTTACTGATGGTAGGCTGTGTAACATGATTTAAATACTCTAAATCATTTTCAGAAAGTTTTGGCTCTTTTATAGAGCGAGTAATCACGGCAGTATCAAGAAAATAGCAATTGATATAATAAGCATCTACGCCCTCAGTGACCACAATGGACATATGGGTAGTGATGCTTTTTCCAAGCACAGATTGTAAAAGCCAAGATGTTTGAAAACTACCTTTTTTCTGTGCAATTTCAATATTCTTTTGAAATTTTTCTGTGGAATGTGCACCGTTTGGTTGATATTCAGGCATAATGTCCATAGCATTTAAGGTGCCTATGCCTACAAGATCTGTCACAGAGGCATTATCTAGTTCAATATAGGAAGCAAAGGCCTCATTATAATATAACGCTTCATGATTACTATTAAAACAAATCATGGGAATGGGCATGGAATTAATAACGTCTGGAGCAATAGACGAAGGAAAGGATTCCAGTATGGAGTGATCTTGGGACATAAACATAACCTCACAGTAAAAAAACATGGAACGGGGTAAAGAAAAGCCTTTTTAACGCTACGTATTTTGATTAATGCTGTCAATAGTCTTTTCACATAGCTATGATGACTCGTGAAAATAACTTGACTTCTTGCCAAAGAACAGCATATGAAGTTCAGTTGTATTATTTATCCTATTAAAAAGAGAAAACACTATGTTTAGCAATTCTACAAGTACTGAAAAACCTAAAAAATCTATTTTCCGTGAATATGCAGAAGCCTTACTCATTGCTCTTGTTTTGGCTTTGTTTATCCGCACATTTGTTGTACAGGCTTTCAAAATTCCCTCAGAATCTATGCTAGAAACGTTGCAAGTGGGCGACCATTTGTTGGTAACAAAATTTTCTTATGGCGTAAAAATACCTTTTAGTGATGGTTACCTTATGGAAGGGGACAACCCAGCCTATGGTGATGTCATTGTTTTTCAATATCCTAAAGATCCTTCCCTAGATTATATTAAACGTGTGGTAGGGCTTCCGGGCGATGTTATGGAAATGCGCAATAAGCAATTGTTTCGTAATGGCGAGGCTGTGAAAGAAAGCTATATTCGCCACTCTGATCCGCAAGGTATTTTCCCCA
>CAZBDD010000380.1:0-2006 GCA_964490475.1 uncultured Desulfovibrionaceae bacterium | reverse complement strand
ATTTGCGAACAAGTGGAAGACCCCAAAAATGCTAAAGGCATAGTAAAAAGAGAAGTTACACAAATACTTACCCCAGGCACGGTTATTGAAGACGACAATTTAGAAGCTAAAAGCCATAATTACTTAGCTGCTTTATATATTGACTCCCAAAATGCCAAAAAAGGCGCTTTAGCATGGGTAGATACTTCTACTGGCCAATGGACAGGCCTGTATGGCGCAAAGCATGCCGAGCTTTGGCAATGGGTACAAAAAATTTCCCCAAGAGAATTACTTTTACCCGATACTGAAAAAGTACCTAGCGGACTTTTGCTGGAAGGTATGCAAGTATTGCGAGTGGCTGAACGTAGTCATTTTGATTTACATAATAATACACGTTTACTTTTAGAAGCCCAAGGCGTGCAAGAGCTCGCCGCGTTGGGTTTGCATAATAAAGAAGAACTCAGCAAGGCTTGCGGCGCCCTGCTTATTTATTTAGCCCAAGTACAGCGTTGTGACATTCGCCACTTACAAGCATTTGTCCCCATGGACTTGCAAAAACACCTGCTTGTTGACGAACTTACTGAAAAAAATCTGGAAATTTTTCAACGCCTCAATGGTCGCAAAGGCAAAGGAACCTTATGGCATGTGCTAGACCACACCCTTACCCCCATGGGAGGCAGGCTTTTAGAAGAGCGTTTACGCCATCCTTGGCGCGATGTCCCTTCTATTATGAAGCATCAATCTGTAGTCAGTCATTTTTATCATGCCCATGAAGGACGCCGTAAATTACGCGAAGCTTTAAAGAATATTTTTGACCTTGAGCGTATATCCACTCGAATTCATCTTCAAAGAGCAGCCCCAAAAGATTATTTGGCTTTGCGTAATTCTTTGCACCATTTGCCAGCGGTTTTTTCAGCCTTGCAAGAGGCACAAAAAAATATTCAAGAAACACAAGACAGTCCTCTACCCCAAGCTTTAGAAAGTCTTATGCAGCATTGGGACGACTTAAAAGATATTTGTCAGCTCTTAGAGCAGGCTTTGCTTGATACCGTACCCAATGTTATTACCGACGGCGGGCTTTTTAAGGTGGGCTTTCATGCAGAGCTAGACAAACTTATTGACCTTGTGGAACATGCCGAGCAAAAACTACAAGAAATGTTGGAGCAAGAACAGCAAAAAACAGGCTTTTCCAAGTTGAAACTTGGTTTCAATCGCGTTTTCGGATACTATTTTGAACTCTCGCGCGCTCAACAAGGAACATTGCCCGACTATTTTGTTCGTCGCCAAACTTTAGCCAATGCCGAGCGCTTTACCACAGCAGCACTTAAAGAGTTAGAAGATCACATAGTGCAAGCGGGCGACAAGCGTAAAAGCTTAGAATACACACTTTTTCAAGAACTACGCGAAACCATCAATGCCCAGCGTAGCCGCATGCTTTTTACAGCCCATTGCCTAGCGGAAATGGATTATTGGCAAGCATTGGCACATGTGGCCCGTCAACATCATTGGAGCGCACCAGAATTTGCCGAAGGTCAGGGGCTTAGTATTCGTGAAGGGCGCCACCCAGTGGTGGAGGCCATCATCGGCCCCAATAATTTTGTGGCTAATGATTTAACTATGGACGAAAAGCGCCGCTTGTGTTTGCTTACCGGCCCCAATATGGCAGGAAAATCTACAGTTCTTCGGCAAACAGCCATTATTTGCCTTTTAGCGCAAATGGGATCCTATGTACCGGCAAGTCAAGTGATTCTAGACCCTGTAGATAGAATTTTTTCGCGTGTGGGAGCTTCAGATAATTTAGCGGCTGGGCAAAGTACCTTCATGGTAGAAATGATGGAAACAGCCAGAATTTTACGCCAATCTACCAAAAAAAGTCTTGTCATATTAGACGAAATAGGGCGCGGCACCAGCACCTATGATGGATTAGCCCTTGCTTGGGCTGTGGTAGAAGAACTCACGAAGCGATGCCAAGGTACCATTCGTACCCTCTTCGCCACACATTACCATGAGCTCACCGCCATAGAAAG
>CAZBDD010000379.1:0-2010 GCA_964490475.1 uncultured Desulfovibrionaceae bacterium | reverse complement strand
GCTTCCCAAGTGCTTTGCACATCATTGCCAAGTGGGGTTAAGGCTGAAAGCCCGGTGACCACAATACGCCTGCGACTCATGTCAACTCCTTAAAAATATGGTGCTTAGAAAACACAATACGGCATAGCTTAAAAAAGCCTGCCGTCTATGTGCGTTCAGTTATTGTATTCTATCATATAAGACATAAAGGGGGCAAAAAAGCCCCCTTTAGCATGCATTACTTGCTTTCAATATAAGAAATGGCGTCTTGCACTTTTAAGATTTTTTGAGCATCGTCATCTGCAATTTCGATGTCAAATTCTTCTTCCATGGCCATGATAAGTTCTGTCAAATCCAAAGAATCAGCACCAAGATCTTCCACAAAGGAAGCGCCTGGCTTTACTTCTTCTGCAGATACACCAAGTTGTTCTACAATAATGTTTGTTACTTTTTGTGCTACATCAGACATATTTGCCTCCATACGCAATTTTTGATTTTAGGAAAGGCCGATAAAAGAATTGTATTAAAACGAACTCATTTCAATTCTATCATATCAGCACGTACTTAAATATTAACAATACATGCCGCCGTTAACGGCAAGAATTTGTCCTGTTATATAGCTAGACTTTTCTGAAGCTAAAAAGGTCACAGCATGCGCCACTTCTTCCACAGACCCCATACGCTTTAAAGGAATATGCTCTTCATATTTTTTGCGTATATCTTCGGGCAAAGCAGCCGTCATATCAGTTTCAATGAAACCTGGAGCCACGGTATTCACGGTAATATTACGCGCAGCCAGCTCTTTTGCGGCAGCCATAGTCATTCCATGCAAGCCCGCTTTAGCAGCAGCATAGTTCACCTGACCAGCATTACCATTTTGTCCTACTACCGAGGAAATATTTATGATGCTTCCTTGACGTTGCTTGCTCATGATTTTAGCCGCTTCGCGCAAGCACACAAAGGCACCGCGCAAATTAACATCAAGCACAGCATCAAAGTCACTTTCTTTCATGCGCACAAGAAAACCATCCTTGGTGACACCGGCATTATTCACCAGTACAGAAAGCATAACTTTGTCTTTAATATGTTCAGCAAAAAAAGTGTTCACGGCCGCATCATCGCCAACATTTAAACAAAAAGCCTGTGCCATTCCACCATCTTTCACTATGTCATCAGCTACTTGCTGGGCTTCTTCTGGTTTACTTACATAGGTAAGATATACCTGAAAACCAGCTTTAGCCAAAGCCTGAGCTATGGCCTTTCCAATGCCTCGTGAGCCACCTGTTACTAGCGCTGTTGCAATTTTGTCCTGCATAAAGTTCCTCTTTAGTCCTAAAGCTTCATGGCTATACCGCAAAAAAGTCTAAATTTCAAGGTGTAATGGAGCTTACAAAAAAATTATTTCAAAAAATCTACGAGTCCAGCCGCCCAAGTGAAGCCGGCTCCCACCGAAGCTACCATGGTTTTAGTCCCTTTCTTAACAAGACCTTGCTCTCTAGCGTCTTGTAAGGCGAGAGGTACCGAGGCAGCAGAAGTATTGCCATATTTATGCACATTGGCAAAAACTTTTTCTTCTGGCAGGTGCAAACGCGCGCCCACAGCTTCGATAATGCGTAAATTAGCTTGATGTGGTACATACAAATCTAGCGCATCGATACTCGTACCGCTTTGCTCAAGCACTTCATGAGCCACAGAAACTAAACTGCGCACCGCATGCTTAAAAACTTCTCTACCTTGCATTTGCAAGAAAAATTCTTCATTAATAGATTGCCCACAAGCATAAGAATTATGCGTACCGCCGCCAATGGTGATTAAATCCCAAAGCTTTCCATCGGTATGGCAAATCACATTACTCACCGAAGCTAAAGCGTTTTCTGGTGTAGCTCGCATAATGAGTGCGCCGGCGCCATCGCCAAAAAGAACACAAGTAGAGCGGTCGTTCCAGTTCATGCGGCGCGTCAAAGCTTCTACACATACGAACAAAATTACTGCATCGCTATGCGTGTTTACAATGGATTCGCACAAAGAAAG
>CAZBDD010000378.1:0-2014 GCA_964490475.1 uncultured Desulfovibrionaceae bacterium | reverse complement strand
TTGGTTGGTAAGTTCTTTTCATCATCAAACTCCTTCGAGAAATAGAGAAAGTCCTTTACACCAATCGTTGCCCTACGTCAAGCTTTGCATAAAGACTATCTCAAGCAAAGTGAGAAAATTCTACACTATTTTTATTTTCTCTTTCACTGCGAGCAAATAAAAAACATATAATTTAAAACATCAAGAAAGAATAATTTTATATACATTTTATAAAAGAAATGCCTTTTATTTATTCTACAAGACCTTGTATTTTAAACATATATGTTTGAAACAGTGTACGATTTTCATATAAAGCTCGTCCCTGCGCCACCACATCTTCCTGCAACATATCAGCTGGCATCATACCCTCAGCAGACAAGGCAAAACTTTCTATCAAAGTTTGTAAAGAAATTGTTTTATACCACCATGCATGGCGTGCCATGCATTCTTGACGGCAACGTACATACTTCTGCACTCTTTCTTCCAAGCTTTGGAAACTCACCCTATAGATAAATTCTACCTGCGATGTTTCCACACCACTAAAACCTTTCTCACCAGCACGTAACCAAAAATCCCAATTGTACCCTTGCTGCATATCTTCAGCATAGCCTTCCAACATCTGCCATAACTCACGACTATACAAAGCACTTACAGGACTAGGGCAACACAAAAGAGAATTAAAAAAATCGTACTTTTCTTGCCACATAAGCTTATTGCTTTGGCCAAAAGATAAAGTCTTTGGGCAAACCCACACCTCATAAGACTGCGCCCGTAACAAGGCAAGCGCTTCATAAAAATAGGTAGGAACAAGCAAACTACCTGCCTCCAACACACAAACATAAGGGGCTTGTGTCGCCCTAATGCCCTCATTGTATAAAGCGGCCTTACTATTTTTCTTACAATGCAAAATTTTTATGCGTGGGTCTTGATATTTTTCTACAAGCTCGTGTGCCACCTGTAAAGAATGGGCATGCGTGCCATCATCCACAAGACACATCTCCCAACTTCTCTCCTTTTGAGCAAGCACAGAAGTAAGAGTTTCTTCTAAGTAACGCCCTTGATCGCATATAGCCACCACAACGGCTACTCGAGGAGGCGCTGCTTTAAAAGCCTTTTCATGGCGCAAATGCCCCGGTAACTCCTTGAAGGATGTCATCAAAAGAAAACGATATAAATGCGAGATATTTTTTGATTCTGCTATGAATGAATAAAAAAGTGTCAAAATTTCTACAGCATTTTGTACTGTGTGTAAACGCGCCGCAAGTAGCGCATATCCAAAAAATTGCAATTCTAAGTCATACAGATTACCCTCGTATTTCCCTTGCTTAATAACCTCTAACGAATGATTTAATTGCTCACTATATTGCTGAAATTGCTCCGCAAAGGGAATTTGTGGCTCAAAAGTAGGCTGTACAAAACGACGCAATGCTGCTTGCTTTAATCGGCAATTTTCATCAAAAGAACGCTGAGGGTTTTGCCCTTCAAGGTTATTATCGTATTCCAAGAAAAGCCCTAACTCTTCAGGAATATGTAATAAAGGGTAACGCTCTGAAATGCGTAGCCACATATCATAATCACCTGCCGCAGTGTACTGCGCATCAAACACACCCACCTCTGCATGCACAGATTTACGCCATAGCGGCTGAGGCCCCACTTCGCATTGTCGCAATAAGGAAAGATGATCATAGGCAACCCAGTGCAAAGCTCTCTTAGGTTGAGCTGTTGCAAAAGTAGCGTTTTTCTCCGACGTAATACGATGGCGTGCATACACCAGAGCTATCTCTGCATTGGCATCAAGCTCTGCGGCCATACGCTCCAAAGCATGTGGCGCATGTCTGTCATCAGCATTAGCATTGGTTATATATTCACCGCGTGCCATGGCAAGCCCCCTATTCCATGCTGCATAAAGAGTTTCACGCTCTGCTGTGCGTATATAAAGGATGTTAGGATACTTTTCTGTAAATTCCTGAGCAATGGCTTTTTCATTTTGCGGGGAACACGAATCAATAATAAGCACTTCCATACGCGGAAAAAT
>CAZBDD010000377.1:0-2020 GCA_964490475.1 uncultured Desulfovibrionaceae bacterium | reverse complement strand
ACGCATCTTTTCTAACAAAGTGATATATTACTTCCGCCTTGGAGGTGGCATAAATAAGTCTAAATTGGCTCCTTCAGAACGTACCATTTGTCTTTCTGGGGCTGGTCGCGACAAAGAAAGATTATTTAAGCCATTGCCCGAAAAATTTTCTTCGTATTGAGGCTGTGGGCTTCTTGGCTCTTGTCCTCTTTGCATGGCATGCGTAGCTTGCCCCACGGGTCTTCCTTCATACCCTTGATAGTCTTGATAACTTTGAGCCCTTACTTGTTCTTCTTGGCGCGGCGCTACTGGCTGCGTAGCAGGTGAAGGGGCTACGGGCTTAGAACTTAAAGGCACACTCATGGCAGCAGGGTCTCTATGAGTGCGTATGGCGGGTTTTGCTTGCATACCTGCACCAAAGTTTTCTTCTCTTGGCGCTTCTCTTTTAGCTGCGTCGTAAGGAGTTTGCATTTGCGAAGAAGCATTGCCTTTAATTCTATAAACCTCAGGCTTTCCTGCTTTACCGTTGCGTGTAGTCATTTCCATAAGGAGGTTTTCAACGTTTTCCAGTTGCACCTTGCTTGCTTCAAGTTCTTTACGTACCTGTTTTAATACTTTTTCTTGCCCCACTAGGGTAAAGACAAACATGGAAAAAATACCTAAAAAAAATAAAATATCAAAAATCATCATAGACATACGAAGGCCTTTTGTATACCTGTTTAGTTGCTGTGCGTAGAACAAAATAGCACACTGTGAAGCACTGCCAGTTAAAAAACATCTATTGAGTTACAAGCAACGTACCTCAAATACAGTACAAACGCAAGGATTACTATGAGTAGCACCCCCTTACGCCCACATCTTGTCATGGCTGATGCCCAAGGGAACATCTATGATCACCCAGATTTACTTATGGTTTGTCGCACAGGAAATCAATGGGCTCTACCAAGACCAGACGAACTTATGCCTTTACCGCCGGAAAGCGAACTCTTTTTTTTGCCTCAACGTCGCGCTGTAGGGCTTGATACAGAAAGTGGTGAAATGGAAGTGCTAGAAGATTTAGCTGTGGCAGCTTTTGCCGCGCCTGCGCATACATTAACAGCCCATCCGGCCTATGCCTCAGACCCTAGAGCTCCTTTGTTACCTCTTTTTGCTTATGGTGCCGTGGGCTTTGCCAACGGACGTTTTTACATTTGTGCAAAAAAAGTTGACACAGACACAAGACAAGAATTTAGAAAAGTCAAACGCAATATACTTACCAAAAGTGTGCGAACCTTGGCAGAGCAATACCCCCACAATCGCCTTATCCAACATATTTTACACAAATGCGTTTTACAATATGACTGTCCTGCAGCACGCAATTTAGCCTTGGGACGTCACGAAGCCCCCCTACCCACATCTCGCACCTGCAATGCTCGATGTATTGGCTGTATTTCGCAGCAAGAAGAAGACTCTCCCATTGTGACCACGCCACAGTGCCGTCTTGACTTTTGCCCTAGCGCCGAAGAAATTGTTGAAGTAATGCGCCATCATGAAAGTCAAGAAAAAGAAAGACCCATCTACTCCTTTGGGCAAGGTTGTGAAGGCGAACCGCTTACCAATGCTTCCATTTTAGAAGAAGCCATTGCCACCTTTAGAAAGTCTGGAGGTAAGGGAACCATTAACCTCAATTCCAACGCTTCACGTCCCGATGCTATTGAAAAACTTGCCAAAGCTGGCTTAACTTCTTTACGAGTAAGCATTAATTCTGCACGAGAAGCCGTATACACCGCCTATTATCGCCCGCAGGGCTACACCTTAGAAGATGTAAAAGCATCTATACGAATTGCCAGAGAACTTGGTGTTTTTGTTTCTTTAAACTTGCTCTATTTTCCTGGTATTACCGACACAGAAGAAGAGCTAGAAGCTCTTATGCACTTGGTGGGCACTTACGGTGTAAGCTTTATTCAATTGCGAAACCTTAATATAGACCCTGAAATGTATTTAGATATTCTTAAAGACATTCCCATGGGGCCTTCTGTAGGCTTTACCAACTTTAAAAAGC
>CAZBDD010000376.1:0-2028 GCA_964490475.1 uncultured Desulfovibrionaceae bacterium | reverse complement strand
AAATATTGGTAATGCCAATATCATCGCCAAAAATCACTAGAATATTGGGTTTCTTTTTTTGTTCGGGTGCTGCTAGAGCGTAGTCGGCCATACCAGTAAGCGTTGTGGCGCACAAGGTTGCGCAAAAGGGGATTGCAAGGGTAGTCAATGTTTTGTGTACGCCTTGCTGCCAGAAGTTCTTTTTCATGTAATCCTCCACTTTGGTTAATGTTATGGGAAGTATGTTTTGTTTTATCGATATTGTCAAGAAGTATACATATTGTAGGCCGTGTTTTTATTTTACAGTGGCTTCCCTAACTTTTTAACGCTATCAATCAACGTTTTTACATGCTCTTCCAAAGAGTTTTTTTCTTGCTTCAGATTTGCACTGTCTTCGGTAAGGTCATAAATAATTTTATAGCTATCATGTAATACACGAGTTATGCAAATATCTTCTTCAAACTCTGCTGCGCGATTTTTATGTATAAAAGCATTTTCACTGGGCATACAAAAAAGAACTGTTTCCCAAACCGTATTGGAAGAATGCTTTAGGTAAAAGGTATAATGGGGATTTATGTTTAAGATATGTTTATAAATTTGAAAAATATCCTGAGATTTGTGGTACACACAAATGGCCATTTTGGGAGTAAATCGTTGGATAGTGTTTTGTGCCCCTGTGAGGGCATCCATTTCTGAGCCTTCGATATCCATTTTTAAAAAATCAAGACGTTCAATATTGTGTTCGTTTATAAAAGAATCAATAGAGCGGGTAGTTACACAAATTTCTCCTGCCATATCTATAGATGCGCCGGGAAAATTTTGTTCGGCTATATGCACATGACCATCTTTATTGCTCACTGCAGCTTGCACAAGATGTACATGGGGCAGATGTCCCATATTACTATTTAAAGTGGAGAATATTTTTTCCATGGGTTCAAAGGCATATATTTTACCTTGCGAGCCTACGCATTGCTCAAAATATTTTACTGTATTACCGGTAAATGCTCCAGCATCAATGACCACATCGCCTTGTTGTGCTTTACAGTCTTTATATTCATAGCCTTTCAGCACCCATGTTTCTATTCTGTCTAAAAGATAATCGCCGGGCACACCGGGTGTTTTTTCTGCCATAAGCGTCAGTTTTTTCCAAACTTTTTCAGGATATAAAGAAAAGACAGTACAAGCAATATTGGGAGGTGCTGCAAAATATACAAGGCGTAAGGCCATGAGTTTCATGAAGGTTTCTTTGGAACGTTCGTCGGCAAGGGCTTCATAGGCGTGTAAAATTTCGTTCCAATTATATAAATCAGACAGGGCATGCAGTGGGCGTGGGGAGTGTGTTTGTATATATGCGCCGGCTTGTTGTAGGGTTTGTAAAACATATTTTGTGACTATATGCATATAACATGCCTCATATATTATAAAAATTGTCTTGTGTTATGTAAAATACCGCTTGTAGAGAAAAACATTGATAATGACACCAATAGTATAGAAGATCGTCATGGCCTTACTATCTGCATTATTGAAAAAATATGGGAAAAGATCTCTATTTTGGCATAAAATGTTCTTATTTTTCTTTTCCCCAAAGCATTTTCCATTCAGTAATTTTTTGCAAAGCATCCATGGGGCTTAACAATTCAGGGTTGCAATCGCGTAAAATCTGCAAAATAGGATGTTCTGCAGGCATATCTGGCAAATCCGGCGGTTCGTCAAAGCTAGGTTGTGCTACGGCTTTTTCTGGCAAGGTCACCCCTGGAAGGGTGTTGGGCATGGCAACAGGTGCAGAGGAGAGATTACTTTTTTGATCCTTGCTTTCAAGTTCTGTGAGAATTTCGCGAGCTCTTTGCACCACAGGCAGAGGCACGCCAGCCAGTTTTGCCACTTCCACGCCATAACTACGATCTGAAGGGCCAGGGACTAACCTGTGTAAAAAAAGAATTTCTCCACCATGTTCGCAAATAGCTATATTCATGGTGAATACTGTGGGAATAATGCTTTCTATGGCGGTGAGCTCATGGTAATGTGTGGCGAAGAGGGTACGAATGGTAC
>CAZBDD010000375.1:0-2032 GCA_964490475.1 uncultured Desulfovibrionaceae bacterium | reverse complement strand
TTTTCGCCGAAGCGACAGGATGTATTATAATACCGTATGGGCACTTGAAAAGGGGCAAAGAGGAAAAAAAATGATTTTTTTTAAAAAATATTTTTTTCACAAAATATTTGCCCTTTTCTACATAAAAACATTCAGTTAAACCATACTTGTAACACATTAAAATTACAAATCTTTTTAAGTAAAACCTTCCAGCATAAAAAATATCGTATAAATATTATTCTTTACAAAAAAATTTTTACATAGAATAAAAAAAGCAATATCCATTTACAAAACAATTCTTATAATTTTTTTATATTAACTATCAATAAAATTGCTTGACTAAATTCAATTTGCTTGTAATACCTTAGAAAAAGGTTAAGAATAACTTTGTGCACCTGTAGATACAGTAAAAGGAGAAAATATTATGATTGATAAAACAGAACTTCTGCGCATGATTATGGAAACAAACCCAGGACAAACACCAACTTTTGTTCTTGAACAATACGCATCTTACTTAAAAGGACTCACCAATATTCATGGTGATAATTTTACTTCGCTTAATGTAGCAAATGATGAAAATCAAGAATGTGAAAAAGAAGTAAATAGCGAAGAAAAACAAGCTAAACCCTCCCTCACTTGTGGCTATACAAAACGCAAACTCGTAGTAAAGCCTGACGAAGCCATTCAGCGTGATGTTATATACTGTTGTATCTGCGGAAAAGAAGGGAAAACATTAACAGAACGTCATTTAGCAAAGCATAATGGACTTACACGTGAAGGATATTTAAAGCTTTGTGGCTATAAAGCTGATCAACGCTTAATGGCTGAAAGACATCTTGCTCGCATGAAGAACAATGTAATGAAAGCACAAGAAGCGCGTAAAGCTAAAAAAGAAAAAGAAAGCGAAACTGTATAAAAAAAGCATTTATAATAGAAAACTCTTCTGAAGCCACTTCTGAAGAGTTTTCTTTTCCACAAATAAAGACGCTGACTCACATCAGCGTCTTTACAAAGTTAATGAGAAAACTTTTTAGAAACATTTTTTTAAGGCGAATAAGCGCTACTCATTTATGCTATTAAATGCCACGCGGCATGCCTTTAAGGCTTGAGTATAGAAAAAGTCAAACCAGACTACTCTAATCGTGATACTGGTTCATCTCATAAGTGACATTGAAATCTGTGCCACTATCAATAATCAATGCTTCAAAAAGAACGTCGCGACGTCCAGAGCCTGAAGGCACCGCATTTCCTTTGACCATAAAAGTTCTATCAACAACTGAGAGACGAATAGAATTAGGATCGCCTTCATAGCCTTGCCACTCTCTGCTTTTTGAGCGTGCATATACATACATAGTATTGTTATTACTATTCATCGTGTAACGCAATGGACTTTTAGGCCTAACTTCCTGCCAGCCCCTTCTTTCCCACACATTATGCTGATTCAAAAAAGAATATGCTACATAAATAGTTTCATTTGTGTTATTTTGAATAACTAAGCGACGTTGCGCCTCTGCCACATTTGCAAATGCAAAACTTGTCAATACAACAGCCAAAACTAAGCACATTTTCATTAGTTTCATTTTCAATTTCCTTAATACGTTTGTACAGTTAAAGGTTATTAGGCTTAGGTAGGCTACATAAGAAAGAAATGAATTACAAGCAAATTTTTTCGATTTAAATGGCATGTTGAAAAAACTTGCTCGTAAAAAAGTATAATAACATACTTTTCTTTTCCACAAAAAAGGACAAACCCAAAGGCTTGTCCTTTTTATATTTATGCTTTTTTTGAAAAACTATTTAAAAGCTTTTTCAAAATTTGGCACTACTTGCTTTTTGCGGCTCATAACGCCATCAAGCCATACAGACTTATCGGCGCATTTCACACCAAAAGCTTTATCAACAACAGAAGGATCATCAGAAACAACGAGCATTTCAGAGCCTTCCTTCATGATATCAGTTAAAAGTAAGAATACAGAATGGCGACCTTCTGCTTTAACCTTTGAAATTTCTTCATAAAGGCCATCTTTTACCTTATCAAGAATACTTAAATCTA
>CAZBDD010000374.1:0-2052 GCA_964490475.1 uncultured Desulfovibrionaceae bacterium | reverse complement strand
TAGGGGCAACGCGCGGTATTGAATACTAACAGGCTGTTGAAAAAGGTAAACTACTGCGTCAAAACAAAAAAAACAGACCACTTGTGTATGTTTGTATACACGGCGTGTCCTGTTTTTTTATTTTTCCTTGTATTTCACTCTTTTTGAACAGCCTGTTTTAAGCAGTGTTTGAAAAAGGTAAATACTCTGCTGGTATATTAAGAACATATTCCAACATAGCATTTTTTATTGCGAGGTATTGGAATCATAAAATTTTATAAAAAATAGCTCCTTAGTACACTCTTGTAACTCAAAATCAATATATTGAGAGATTATGTACTGCGCTTTTATGGTCTTGCCAATATTTCTTTTATATGTATTTTTGTCTAAATATCCCTCATGTATCCAAGTCGTTTTTGCTTGCCCATCATGTATATAGGTCACAAGTGTGCCCACTTCGTTCCATTTTAGGTCTCTTAGGGTGATGGTGATGGTTTTGGGGTCTGTATCCAGTTGCGGGCATAGATTGGTATATGTCCCAAATAATTTCTTTGCACAATCATCGTTTTTGGGCATTTTTGCATTAGGAGCTTTAGATACAGTGAGTTTTTTCCCATCAGGACTTAAGGACAGCTCAAAAAAACGGTGCTTTGCTTTTAAAGCGTTTTTTTTAGCTATGGGGGTGCTAAATTGGCAAATATCCTCTTCTTTGGCATTGTCATAAAGCAGTAGTTCAAGGGTGGTTTGCCCGTTGTCGTCTTTTTCAGCATAGGCTTGAATTTCTAAGTGCTTATGTTTTGTATTAAAGTATTTATCTCCCCAATTTACAAGATTTGCCGCAGAGCATGGCTGTTGCAATAGAATGCAAAGAAAAAAAATAAAGAAGCTTGCTAAAGAAAATTTTTTCATAATTATATCCTTATATAAATATTTCAGACATATAGATTTTTATCATCTTAAATAAACAGTACTCTATTTATGTATAGGCGTCAATTTATTGGTGGAAAATATATAACTTTTAGCTTAGCATCGAAGAAGTGTAGCTGTGATAGTTTATTAAAAAGGAGGGTACTATGCGACAATATTTTTCATGGGTGCAGTTTCAAAAGTATACTGCTGTGTTAAGATTCTTTTTTGTTTTTTTTGTTGTATTCAGTCTATGTGCGACAGTTGATTATAGTTATAGTCAGGAAAATGCTGAAGAAAGTTTAAAATTATATCAGAAAGGGGAAAAGAGTGAAGAAGAAGGAAATAACGAAGAAGCCTTTAAATGGTTTCTTAAGGCAGCTGAATTAGGTGATGGTGATGCACAATATAAGTTGGCTTTTGCGTATTTAAAAGGCAAAGGCGTCGCAAAAAACTATGAGCGTACAGTTTATTGGTTTAAAAAATCCCATGCCAAAAGTATACCTGATATAAAGAAAATTTCCGGAACGCTTGGTAGGATGTACGAAAATGGTAATGGATTTGAAAAAGATTATATAAAAGCTTTTGAAATGTATACCATTGCAGTGGAAAGATTAGGCTATAATAGAGAAATTGCAGCGCGTTTAGGCATGTTGTACCTAGAAGGGAAGGGCGTTGAGCAAAGCAATACAAATGCTGCATATTGGTTTAGCAAATCCGCATTTACTGATGAAATAAAACTTCCTTATGCTAAACTTTTACTAGAGGGCAAGGGGATAAAGCAAGACATTACTAGTGCCGTAGATTTGTTATCTGACGCCATGAATAATGATCAAAATGTTGATGCACAGCTTTTTTTAGCGAAGCTTTATTATGAAGGGCATTATATACCAAAAGATGAAGATTTGGCTTTATACTTATATCGAGAACTTTCTAAAGAAGGAAACGGTACTGCACAAGATATATTTTTAAATATTTTACTTGAAAAGGCTGCTGCTGCTGATGATCGTGCGCAGCTTTTCTTAAGTGAATATTATAGCTCTGTAGGGGATGAAGAAAAAGCCTTACAAATGTTACGTGTTTCCGCTAAAAATGGTAATGAGCTTGCACAATTTGAGCTAAAAAAGATGGAAAAATAGTAGATTGCTTTTGTTGGAATAATAATAC
>CAZBDD010000373.1:0-2070 GCA_964490475.1 uncultured Desulfovibrionaceae bacterium | reverse complement strand
CCAATGAAAAAGAGATGGAAAAAAATCCTCATTTAAATATGGGGGATTTAGTGGGAAAACAAGGCCTTGAATTGGTATTAGAAGATAAATTGCGTGGCATAAAAGGGCTTTATCAACGGGAAGTAGACGTAGTGGGGCGCTCTTTGAGTAAAAACCTTATTCAAGAGCCGCGCGGCGGGCATATAATGCGCCTAACCATTGATACAGAAATGCAAAAAGCTGCGTGGAATGCTCTAGATGGCAAAACAGGCAGTATTGTGGTTATGGATCCCGATACAGGTAAATTAATTGCCTTAGTTACGGCACCGGCCTACGACAATAATCTTTTCACCGAAGGTATTTCTCATAAAGATTGGCAGACTCTGCGCGAAAACCCTTACCATCCTTTGCAAAATCGCGTTATTCAAAGCATGTATCCTCCTGCTTCTGTATGGAAACTTATGATGACAGGACTATTTTTGCAAGAAGGTATCAAACCTATGGAGACGGTAGCATGCACCGGAGGGGTGAAGTTGGGCAATCGCTTGTTTCGCTGTTGGCATTCTGGGCACGGTGGCATGAATATGATTTCTGCTTTAACCAATTCTTGCGATGTATACTATTACACTATGTCTCAGAGGGTGGGTATTAATAAAATTCATGCCTATGCCAAGGCCAGCGGCTTTGGTGAGCTTACGGGCATTACTTTACCCCACGAAAAAGCCGGCCTTGTACCTTCCAGAGATTGGAAGCAAAAACGCTTTGGCAAGCCTTGGGTGCGCGGGGAAACTCTTAATATATCCATTGGGCAGGGCTATACACTGGTGACGCCTTTGCAAGTGGCTAACTATGTAGCGGCCTTATTGAATGGCGGAAAATTATTACAGCCACAAGTGGTGGATGAAGGGGAGCCCATAGTGCGCAAGCTGATTCCAGTCACTGCTAAACAACGTGATTTTATTATAGATGCCATGCGTAGAACCGCTACAGGCGGCACAGCTAGAGTTATAAACCGTAGTGATGCCATCATGGGCG
Organism: uncultured Desulfovibrionaceae bacterium; assembly: GCA_964490475.1. Lineage (GTDB taxonomy): Bacteria > Desulfobacterota > Desulfovibrionia > Desulfovibrionales > Desulfovibrionaceae > CAYJAD01. Next base: position 1,056 of record CAZBDD010000373.1, on the reverse strand, counting down.
GAAAAACAGGTACGGCGCAAGTGGTAAAATTAAGAACCATTGGCGGGCGTCGTGTAAAAAATCGTGAATTAGATTATTTTCAGCGTGACCATGCATGGATTGCCACCTTTGGTATTAAAGATGACAAGCGCTATGTAGTTGTGGTTATGCTAGAGCATGGTGGTGGCGGTTCTTCTGATGCCGGCCCCGTGGCCAAAAAGGTATATACGGCATTGTTTGGGCCGGAGCAAAAATATGAACCCAAGAAAAAGCCACAGGAATATTCCGATGAAAATTTACAAAGGCAATACGGCAATAACGCCTTCTAGGAGAAAATATGTTTGCCTTTGATCGTCGCCATTTTGCCTATATTAATTGGGAGCTCATAGCCTGCTTCACAGCTTTGTTTATTGTGGGTGTGGGCAATTTATATTCTGCTTCGGGCATGCGCTTAGAGGAAGGCATTGCTGTTTCCTCTTTTTATCAGCGGCAAATCTTATGGGGCTCTATTGGCTTTTTGGTTATGGTTTGCACCATGGCCTTTGACTATAGGCAGTTGCGTAACTTAGCGTGGCCATTGTTTATTTTTGTGCTTGTTTTGTTAATTCTTGTGCATGTTATGGGGGTAACAGTTTATGGCGCCAAACGCTGGTTATCTCTAGGTTTTATGAATTTGCAACCCAGCGAATTAGCCAAGTTGGCAGTGCTGATTATGGGGGCTCACGTGCTCTCACGCTCTGCTGATAGGCTAGGGTGGATGAAGTTCTTTCAAGCCCTACTTGTGGCCATAGCTCCCTGTGCTCTTATTATCACACAGCCGGATTTGGGCACCAGTATCAATGTACTTCTTGTTCTTGGCGGAATGATTTTGTTTCATGGCGTTAAGGGGGGCGTGTTTAAGGTTTGTTTAAGTATAACTCCCTTCATAATAGCCTTCATGTGGTTTGTTGGCATGGAAGACTACCAAAGGCAAAGGGTACTTACTTTTTTAAACCCCGGTGATGATCCACGCGGCGCTGGCTATCACATTATGCAATCACAAATAGCTATAGGTTCCGGTCAATTATGGGGAAAAGG
>CAZBDD010000372.1:0-2071 GCA_964490475.1 uncultured Desulfovibrionaceae bacterium | reverse complement strand
GGCTCTTTAAGTAAGGGAGAATATCTACAAATTTTAGCATGGTTTATGCTTATTTGTGGTTTTTTTGGACATTGGAAAACACGTCATACCACGCCAACTATTCTTATTGCCCCTTTTACTTTAATGCTTTTTCTTTACTCTTTGCGCCTTATACATAATGAAATAGCCCTGCCGGAAAATATCAGCGGGCAATTTTATGCCTTACATATTGGGGCTATTTATTTAAGCTTTGCTCTAATGACGCTGGCCTTTGCAACAGGCGCTATGTTTATTTATACAGAAAAAAAGATTAAATCAAAAGCACCATTAACCGGATTTAGAAAAGATTTTCCGGCGCTGAGCATTTTAGATAAAATTAATGCCGCTACTGTTATGCTTGGTTTTCCTCTGTTTACAGTGGGCATTATTTCCGGTGTTATTTGGGCAAGCTCTACCTGGGGAAAAGCCATCAGTGGTGACCCTAAGGAAATTATTTCTTTCTTTATTTGGGGACTTTTTGCTTGGCTTTTTTATATGCGCACGGTACAAGGAAGGGGGGGACGCAAGCCGGCTCTTTTAACCTTATGGATTTTTGGCCTTTGCCTCTTTTCCATGCTCATAGTAAATAGTTTCATGAACACCCATCACTCCTTTATCTAGCAAGAATACTATGAATCGCAATATATATATCATTGGTTTAAACCATAAGACTGCTCCTGTAGAAATTCGTGAGCGCTTTGCTCTAAGCTCCCACTGCTCTGCACAAGATTGGGCCATACCTTGCCAAGGTGCCATACGTGAAGCCTTAATTTTATCCACTTGCAACCGAGTAGAAATACTTGTGTGCGAAAAAGAATGTGCCTGCACAGTACATAATAATTTATGCGAACCTGTTATCATAGGGCAAGTACTACATAAATGGGCTACAGCCTGTGGGCGTAGCACAGAAGAGTTGCGTCCTTATGTTTATGCGCATAAAAATGAAGATGCCATACGCCATCTTTTTACCGTGGGGGCAAGCCTCGATTCCATGGTGGTGGGTGAACCACAAATTTTAGGCCAACTTAAAGAAGCATATCGTAAATCTGTGGAAAGCCATAGTGCCGGAACCATTATAAATCGTCTCTTGCATAAGTCTTTTACAGTAGCAAAACGTGTGCGTACCGAAACGGCCATTGCTTCCAGTGCTGTTTCCATTTCTTATGCTGCCGTAGAACTAGCCAAGCGTATTTTTGGCGACTTACAAGAGCAAAAAGCTTTACTTATTGGGGCCGGAGAAATGGCCGAACTTGCCGCAACTCACTTATTACAATCAGGCATTGAGCATATATCTGTGGCCAACCGCACCTATGAACGCGGACAAGAGCTGGCCAAGCAATTCAACGGAACCGTTATTCCTTTTGAATTTCTTATAGAGCACTTGATAGATGTAGATATTATTATTACCTCTACCGGAGCTTCAGAAGCTATTTTACGCGCCAAAGATTTACAAAAAATTCTTAAAAAGCGTAAATATAAACCAATGTTTTTTATTGATATTGCTGTCCCCCGCGATATTGACCCCGATGTGAACGGTCTTGAAAATGTCTATTTATATGACATTGACGACCTAAAAGAAGTGGTTGAAGAAAACCTTGCCGGACGACGTGATGAAGCTCTCAAAGCCATGAATATTGTAGAAGAAGAAGTCTTGCTTTTTGAGCGCTGGCTAAAAAGCTTAGATGTGCAACCTACCATTGTGGATATTATTCAACGCAGTGAAGCTTTTGCACAGGAAGAACTACATCGTACCTTAAAAAGACTTGGTACCAACGATCCCAAAGTAGTTTCTGCATTAGAAGATATGACAGCAGCACTTATTCGTAAACTAAATCATGCTCCTTTGGCTTATCTAAAAAAAGGAACCATGAGTGAGGAAGGCGCTACACCTCGTATTCATATGATACGATGTATTTTTGATTTAAACGAAAGCAACAGCGCTGTTAACGAAAATAAAAAACTTAAACCTTTGCAATTATAATAGGTGTTTTATGCGATCCTACGTTATTGATAGCCTTAACGAAGACCAAAGCCAAAAAATTTGCCAACACCT
>CAZBDD010000371.1:0-2078 GCA_964490475.1 uncultured Desulfovibrionaceae bacterium | reverse complement strand
CCAAGCAAGGAGCAGATTTCTAAATGTTCTCGGGTTTGCGGCATCACCCCTTCATCGGCCGCAATGACCAACATTACAAAATCAATGCCGGCAGCCCCTGCCACCATATTTTTTACAAAACGCTCGTGCCCCGGCACGTCCACAATGCCAAGTCTTTCGCCATTGGGTAAAGGAAAATGGGCAAAGCCTAACTCAATGGTAATACCGCGACGTTTTTCTTCTTCAAGGCGATCACAATCAATACCAGTTAATGCCCGCACAAGGGACGTTTTTCCATGGTCGATATGCCCAGCTGAACCAAGAACCAGTGGCATAATTATTCTCTCCTTACGCCTGAAAAATTATGTATTTTTTCATATCATTACAGTATATATTTTTTGCATAGACTGAACAACATTGTATTTTTTTATAACCGAATAAGAATCAAGAGTTTGACAAGGAACGAAACATAAGTCAATGAGTGAGAAGATTTTTTTTACACACAAGGAGACTACATGGAAACTCTTCCCATAAAAACACCTGCACGTTGCGCCATGCTTGATATCAGTCAAGATGTTCAGCGCCTTGTACAGGCCAAAGGTTGGAAAACAGGCGCTCTTATTATATATTCACCACATACCACTTGCGGCCTTACTGTCAATGAAGGGGCTGATCCTGATGTAGCGCGCGATATGACAGGCTTTTTTTCTCAATTAGTGCCACAAAGCGCACATTTTCGTCATGCCGAAGGAAATAGTGATGCGCATATAAAAACCAGTCTTTTTGGCCCCTCCCTTACACTCATTATAGAAGAAGGCGAGGTGCAGCTTGGTACATGGCAACATATTTACCTCTGTGAATGCGATGGCCCAAGAAATAGAAAATTATGGTTGCAATTTCTTGCATCAAACATGTAAAATCAATAATTGTGAATAGCACCTCAAAACCGCCTACATATATTTCTCAAGCAATGGAACAGCCTGCAAACTGTGCCATTGCTTGGATTATTCACATTGACATGGATGCCTTTTATGCCTCCATTGAGCAAATGGACAACCCAGCTTTACGGGGGCTTCCCGTAGTAGTAGGCGGTCATAATGCCAGAGGTGTTGTATCTGCGGCTTCTTATGAAGCCCGTAAATTTGGGGTACGCTCTGCCATGCCGGGCGCTATGGCCAAAAAGCTCTGTCCGCAAGCTATTTTTGTGCCCGGTCGTATGGCACGTTATAAGGAAATTTCGCAAATAGTTATGCAAAATTTGCAGGATTTTTCCCCATGTGTAGAACCAGCATCCATAGACGAAGCCTATATGGATGCACAAGGTCTTGAGCGCCTTTTTGGCCCCATAGAAAATCTTTGCCAACAAATACAACATCGTATTTTTAAAGCTACCGGCGGACTTACTTGTTCTTTGGGGGCCGCCCCAAAAAAATTTCTGGCAAAGATTGCTTCTGACATACATAAACCGCATGGTATATATATAATTCACCCCGAACAATGCGCTGCATTTTTACAAAGCTTACCCGTACAAAAAATTCCCGGAGTGGGTAAAAAGTTTATGATGGACTTGCAAAAACTTGGTGTGCGCACAGTGAAAGATGTGTATCGTTTTCCTGAAGAGTTTTGGCAAAAACGCTTTGGTAAGGGTGGGCTAGAACTTTGGTTAAAAGCCCATGGACAAGACGAAAGAACCGTCAGCCCCATTAACGAACCAAAATCTGAAAGTGCCGAAGTCACCTTTGAGCAAGATACAGTAGATAAAGAATTTTTACTGAAAAACCTTTTTGCTCAAGCTGAAAGAGTGGGATCGTCTTTACGCAAAAAAAAAATTACAGGCCGCACCATTACCCTTAAAATCAAATTTACTGATTTTAGTCAGATTACCCGCTCTCGCACCCTTACCCATACCACCCATGGTACGCAGCATATTTTTACTACAGCCTGTGAACTTTTGGAGTCTGTGGAAATTAAACAAAAAATTCGTCTCATTGGCTTAGGTGTTTCTGGCTTTGAACACAATGCTGAGCCAAGAGCAGAACAAGCTCTCCTTTTTCCTTCTGTGCAGAATGAAAATTATGAAAAAGAGCTAAAAATTGATA
>CAZBDD010000370.1:0-2086 GCA_964490475.1 uncultured Desulfovibrionaceae bacterium | reverse complement strand
AGTTTGGCTATGAAAAGGAGTAAAAAGGCTACATCGCCTAATTCTTCGCAAACATCTTTACTCGTGCCAAAGCGTATGGCTTCTACCAATTCATGACTTTCTTCAATGACATAGTCGGCTAAGGACTGCGCTGTTTGTTCTTTGTCCCATGAGCAGCCGTCTGGGGCGATAAGTGCCTCAATAACAGAGTTTAGTTGTTCTAGAGCTTTCATATATTCCTTTAAAAGTTTATGTTAAAAAATTCACTGGGTATGTACCCACGAATACTTTCTATAAAATTGAGCAGGTAGGGCAGAATAAAAGAATTTTTTAAAAAGTCTGCATCTTCAAAAAAACGCTGTGTTACCAATACAATAACACTGCTTAATAGTACAGCTTTGGCAAAACCAAGCATAATGCCGGCTAATTTATCTGCCCAAGGCAACATGGCCAAGGTGAGAAGCCCTTGCATTACAAAGGCTAAAAAGCTTGTAATAAAATTTACTCCAAGAAAAATAATAATATAGGATGCAATGGTGCGCCATCCTTCGCCACTGATAAAGGAAAGGTGAGGACTTAGTACAGGATAATAGGTATATGCAAGCCAAATGCCGCCAATAAGGCCAATTAAACTAAATGCTTCTTTGCAAAAACCACGAATTAAACCCGAAATAGAAAAATAAGCAAAGATAACGACAAGAATGATATCAAAAAAGCTTAATGTCATACTGCTCTCCTTCAGTGTATCCCCCCTTCTATCAGAAGCTTGCACAGTAGACAAGAGCTCTTCAGCTTACTGCAAAAATGTAATGCAGAAGGTTTTATTGTGAAGGAAACTGTTTTGTATTGCTACTATAGAAATGACAAAACAAGCCTATCATTAAAAAACTCATTGTGCAGTGCTATACATTATGGTACATTATTTTGGTATACAATATAATATTCAACTGCTCAAATTAAGTGCAAAATTGCGCAATAAATGCTAGATATAATAGGGTGAAAACATGAGTGTGGCAAAAAAAGTCTCCATTGGTATTCCAGTGTATAATGAAATAAAATTTATAGAGAATACGCTTCGTAGCGTTATGCTACAAGATGCAGATCAAGTTATTATTTCAGATAATGCTTCAACCGACGGTACGTCAGAGGTATGTCGCGAATTTGCAGAAAAATATAAGCATATTAAATATTTCCGCTATGATACAGTGCAGAAGGTAGAGGATAATTTTCAGAACTGTGTAGACTTGGCGGATAATGAATATTTTATGATAATGGGTGGACATGATTTGCTTTCAAGAAATTATGTCAGCGAGCTTAGAGCTTTATTAGATACAAAAGATTGTGTGGGCGCTTATACAAATTCTGTGCATCTTTCACATGAGTATGCTTTTAAATATCTCTATCAATATGATTTTAGATACTTTTTACAACATAAAGACGCGCATACACGAGTGTTTGCTACCATTGAGCATCTTGGCGATTGTACCATATATTATGGTTTATATAAAAAAGATGTCTTTGTTAATGCGTATAAAATCTGCAAAGAATTAAAATTTAATGGCCTTGATCATGCTGTGCTTTCTCAAATTGCTGCTCAAGGAAGAATGATTTTTTGCCCCACGGCAACTTTTTTTCGCATAGATCCACCAAGAAAAGAAGTTTCTCAATTTGAAAAGTGGGAAAGGGTTTTACAAGCGCAATACGGTAATAGCTATGATGCCAAGGTTCACATACCTGAGTTGATTCCGCTTGGTATTGCGTATGCACAGTTTCATATAGCGCAATCAGTGGCAGATAGTGCCCCAAATAGACAAGAATATCTCGCAAATGTAGTAAAAATGCTCTTTGACCGATGGGCGGTGAATGATAGGGCTTTTACTTATATTTTAAGAGAGCTAAAAGGGGCTATTAGAGCCAATAATTTGCGAATTTCATTTTAATGAGTAAAAAAGCATTTACTGACAGAGCCTCAGATTAATGACAAACTCCCTATCGGGTGTTTGCGCCGCCTAAGACAGCGTTGCTGTCTTGGCAGAAAGGCACGAAAATCAATCGTTTAAAACCTCTGCACAATTACAAATGCGTGGATTGCTTCGTCGCTAGTTTC
>CAZBDD010000369.1:0-2086 GCA_964490475.1 uncultured Desulfovibrionaceae bacterium | reverse complement strand
TTGTAGGTCTTGGCTGGTGGTTCCTTGTGTATCGTAGTGAACGCAATATAAATCAAAACATGCTTCGCCTTTACGAAGATGTGAGTACCAAGCAACAGATTCTCAACGGTATTAACGCCACTCTTATTGATGGTGTGGTACTTACAGATAGTTTAGGCAATATTCAATATGCCAATAATTCTTTTGCAAAAATGGTGCACCACGACATTGAATCTTTGTATGGCTACAAAATTGGCAATTTCATCAATGCCGATGCCGCTGAGCGCATACAAAGACAAATTGACCGTGTAGTACGTACAGAGTCTACACATACCTTTGAAGATAAAATTGTGATTAGAGAAAAATTACTCTACTTACAAACCGTATGTACACCCTACTTTGGGGCGCAAAAGAAAGTAGACGGCGTTGTTTCTGTTTACAGAGATGTAACCCAAATGCTTTTAGAAAGAGAAAAAGAACAAGAACGCGTAGAGCAACTCATTCAAGTGCTGACCATGGCTATTGAATTAGTAAACCCCTACCTGTGCGGTCACTCTTTAGCATTAGGCAAGTTGGCTGAAAAACTAGGCGTGAACCTTAAGTGTACTCCTGAAGAGCTCAAAACGTTGCATATTTCTGCCTCGTTAAGTCAAATTGGTATGTTAAGCTTACCTTCAGAACTTTTAAACAAGAAGGGAGCCCTTACCAGCGAAGAGCGTGCCTTCATGAACACACACGTAGATAAAACTTGCGCCATTTTGGCAGACTTTGACTTTGGACTTCCTGTATTGGATACCATTCGCCAAATGTACGAAAACATGGATGGCTCTGGTTATCCAAACCATTTACAAGGAGAGCAAATCGAGTTCCTTCCACGTATTTTAAGTGTTGCCAATGTATTTTGTGCTATTTTACGTCCACGTGTGTATCGTAAAGCAAAAACTCTAAAAGAAACCTTGTTTCTTTTAGATAAAGACAAACATATGTTTGATCCTAAGGTTATTGCAGCTTTACATGCCTACTCAGCCACAGAAGAAGGCAAGAAGTTCATTCTGGAATTACAACGTAAAAGTGTTCATTCATAAAGGCTTTATATGAGAATTCTATTTTTGCCCCACAGTTTCCCTGGGCCGTTCCGCGGGACGGCCAGCAGACTTGCCGCACAAGAAGAGAATAAGGTGCTCTTTGTCACAAATCGTTCTCGTAATGATGTGCGAATACCAAACGTGGGGCGAATTCTCATTAATCAACCTCCCATACCCAATATTTCTGATCGTGCAGAGTTGGAAGCTGTGCGAGGCATTCGTCGAGCCACACATATGGCTAACGTTCTTGTACGGCTTAAAAGCAAAGGCTTCTTTGCAGATATTGTTATAGCTAACGCCGGTCTTGGTTATTCACTGTATGTGCGGGATGTCTTTCCCGAGGCTTTCTTAGTAGCCTATGCTGAGGGTTTTCAAGAACAAGGCAATACTTTTACCCTTTTTAGCAAAGGAAAGGCGCATCCCTCTTTTGACTTTGCCCCAGACCGTGTGCGAAATTTTTTCCAATGGAATGCTCTACACGACAGTCATATGGCTTACACTTCAACAAATTGGCAAAAATCTTTATACCCTAAAGACTTGTCAAAAAAAATTAACGTCTTTCATGAAGGCATTGATACAGAATTTTTTGTTCCAAAAGCCAATGAAGTTTTCTGCATTGAAGGGTGTGACGTAAGCCATGCGGAGGAGTTAGTTACTTTTTCAGGGCGAAGCATGGAAGCACAACATATGTTACCCGCTTTTCTAACAGCTTTACCTCATATCTTACAAGAGCGCCCACAATGCCACATAGTTGTTATGTCTAACTCAACTACACGAAACACAACGCAAACGGAAAAATGGTTAACAGCCATGCGTGAAAAGCACGGTTTTGACGAAAAACGTTTACATTTCATACCATTTTGCCCTTACAAGGATTATCGTAGGCTTTTGCAAGCATCTCATGCACATGTATTCCTTTCGGCGCCTCAAGCCCTATCGTCTGGCCTTTTTGAGGCTATGAGTTGTGAATGCTTAGTGGTGGCAGGAGATACTGGCCCCATTAAAGAAGTGATTTCTCACGG